>NZ_LASY01000053.1:0-31312 GCF_000973155.1 Grimontia sp. AD028
ACACCTGCAAAGGAACGCCGTGATCACAACGCCAGTCAATCTCGCTGAATCCTGCATCTTCAGGTCGTTTGGGTGTATTCCCTGTAAATCTGACTCTCAAAATGAAAGAAACCACTGAGCCTGAGGCGAGAAAAGCACTCAGGCTCTTTCATTTCAATCACTTAAAAATTGGTGCGTTCTTTGCAGTCAGTGTCACATACACAAGTCCGGCGCATTCATTGCCAAAAGGACTGGAGGAAGAATAATGAACGCATCACTGCAAACTCAACAAACCCGTCAGAACGTACTTTTTGTGCATTATGGTGATAACTGGATTCGTGGCAGCGAACGTTGTCTGATCGACCTGCTGACCCACCTTGATAAATCTGCGTTTGCACCTGTGCTCTGGTGTAACAATGAAGCATTGGCTGAACAGGTTCGCCAACTCGATATTCCGGTTTACGTCAGCAACTTTACTTTGCTGTTTGGGGAACAAGCGCCCAAGTGGGACGTGGTCGGTTACACCAAGTTGGTCAACGAAGGGCTTCGTATTGTTGATAAGCACAACATTTCTCTTCTGCATTCAAACAGTGGTGCCCCATCACAGTGGCTGAATCTGGTCGCCAGAGCCCGCAAACTACCTTTGGTACTTCACCTGCACTCCCGCTATCCACTGCGTGACCGCATTACCCTCGGTTTCCATCATGCCAGCGTGGCCGTTGGTGTCAGCCAACCTGTGGTCGACCAATTGCTGAGTGACGGCGCGAACGAAGATCGCTGTCAGGTCATTCCAAACGGCATCGACACCCAAAAGCTGTTAAGCCAGCCAGTTGAGGATTTACGCAAGAAATGCGGCATTCCTTACCATGCTTTCGTTGCCGTGACGGTATGCTCACTCATTCACCGCAAAGGCGTCGATTTGCTGATTGAAGCCTGCCGCCAGATGCGGGAGTTGCGCTTGCCAGCCCACCTCGTTGTTATCGGTGAAGGCAGTGAACGCGCGGCACTGGAAAGCCAGATCGCAGAAGCTGGTATGGAAGATCGCATTCACCTGATTGGCGAACAGGAAAACGTCGTCGGCCTGATGCGTGGCGGTGCGGATGTGTATCTTTCCGGCGCGAGAGAAGAAGTATTCGGCCTGACCCTCGCGGAAGCAAACCTCGCAGGCTTACCGGTTGTCGCCCCAAGAGTGGGCGGCATTCCAGGCGTGATCGCCCATCAGAAAACCGGCATTCTTGTTGAACCCGATAATGCCCATGCTATTGCACAAGCAGCTTACCACCTGTTTACGAATCCAGAGCAAAGCCTGCAATTTTCGCAGGATGGCTATCGCCGCGTGATGGCGGAATTCACCATCACTCAGCATACCCAACGCTTTGAAGCTCTATACCAATCGCTATTGACCAATCCAAGCATGACCGCCCGTTGGACCAACCAATGGCAATTTGTACCTCCTGTTAAGGCGTCACTGAACTTTGTTCGCAAATTCCGCCGTCAACCTTCGGAGGCTGTGTAATGAAACGTTTAAAGCATATCGTGATTCTTGATCCGATCCCTTTTGCGGGCGGCTCTAAGGTATCCACCAAACATATCCTTAGCCAGTTAGAATCAAAGCCGGTTCGCATTTCGATCCTGACATCCGACCCTGACACCTGGGCGAAAACGCAAGCGTACGTAAAAACCTTGTACATGCCAAAGCAACTGGAAAAAACCGAGCAGGGTTTAAGCTACTTCACCCGTCATTTTCTGATTGCCCTGCAATTGCTTTGGTTAAGATTGTTTGTCGGAAGAATGGATACGGCGCTCGCAGCATCAGGCCCGGGCGTCGACCTTGGCCTTTACCTCGCCCGTTTTCTTTTGGGTTACCGTCTGGTGCAAATGGTACATGGCCCGGTTGCACGCTCAAGAACTATTGGTCGCTGCTTACTGTCAGCCGATGAAGTCTATTATCTTGACTCCACGCGGGATTCGTTAAACCACGCCATCAGCGCAACAGGCTCGTTGGAAGATGTTTCCGCCTTTCCTCAATTCCAGACTTTCAGAAATGGTCTGCCAAAGGCGCTTTGGCCAACCCGATGCCAATATGACTATGCGGTATTGTTCTGGGCGGCTTCTCTCCTGAAATGGAAAGGGTTAGATACGCTAACCAAAGCACTGTCGCACATGACACCGTCTGAACGCCCGGAAACACACATCTGCTTTATCCGCCCGAAACAGACCAATCTTGCGGTCAGCAACGCGCCGCAATGCATCACAAAAGTGTTCTGGCATGAAGCCCCTGAAAAGTTGGATGGCATTCGCGCGCGCAGCAATATTTTTGTTTCCACCAGCACCAAAGAACCTTTCGGTTTGTCCATTCTTGAAGCCATGGCTGCGGGTATGTGCGTCATCATTCCTTCCGATGGTGCCTACTGGGACACCCAACTGACTGATGGCGAAAACTGCCTGAAATACTTGCCGGACGATGAAGCGGATCTAGCCCGCACACTCGCAAAAGCGCAGCAGAACATGCAGTCACTGAAAGAGTTGGGCGAGGAAGCCTTCCAAATTGCGCGTCAATACCGCGCCGAACTTTGCTTCTCCGCCATTTGTGACGCGCTCACTCAACAAAGCGCACGCAATGACGCCGCACTCGCCCGCGATGAGGTTCAAGGATGAAAGCGTTATCGCCAATGATGAAACAAACCCTGCTGTATGGCAGCAGCATGGCATTGATGAGAGGGATCTCTCTGCTGATGCTGCCCTTTATTACCCATCAGTTGCCTCAAGCTGAATTCGGGAAATTGGAGATTGTCAGCAGTATCGCCGCCCTCGGCAGTATTCTGGTTGGTTTGGGACTTGAAGACGCCTTGTATCGCTTTGTCGGGCGCAGTAAATCCGAGGCAGAGCGGCTCACCATGTCCGCGCGGATCTTCACGCTCACTTTGATTATCTGCGCTGTGGTGATCCCTTTATCCTGGTCACTGGCGGCTTGGCTCGACAGTATGGTTCCCGGTGGGCTCACCACCTACCAACTGCGTCTGGTACTTTTAATGCTGGCACTGGAAGGTTGTATCGCTGTACCGCTCGGTTGGATTCGCATGCAGAATCGCGCCTTCACCTTCTTCTCCGTCGCCGTTGGCCGCGCGCTGCTGCAAGCGGGTCTCACTGTGGTGATGCTGCTTTCAGGCCGAGGCATCGATGGCGTATTGGAAGCCGGGATCATTGCGGCTGTTCTACAGGCAGTGATTCTGTTTGTGATTCAGGTTCGCGAAACGGGATTGGCGTTTTCCATGCCTGTCGCCAAGCAATCGCTCATCTACAGCATTCCTATCATGGCGAGTGGCTTGATGGCCTTCACCATGAACGGTTTCGATCGTTGGGTACTGGCAGAAGTCAGTTCTCTCGAAGAGGTGGCACAGTTTGGTGTCGCCGCGAAATTCGGGCTGGCGGTGGTGCTTTTACTGCAACCTTTCGGTATGTGGTGGATGCCAAAACGCTTCGATGTGCTTTATGACGTCAATGGACGCGAAACAGCGACACGTTATACCTGTTTTGGACTGACCGCAGTGATGCTCATTTCAGTGATGGTTGCCTTTCTGGCTCCGCTCGCCATTACTTGGTTACTCCCTGATACCTATCAACTCGCTGCAACTTTCACCGTCTTTTTAATCATTGCAGCATTGTTCAAAGAGCTGGCTGAACTGGTCAATCTTGGCAGCTTCGCCGGAGATACCACCTACGGACAAATGGCGATTAATGTGGTGTCAGCTCTGGTTGCTGTCGGCACCTTAATTTGGTGGGGCAACAGCTACGGCGTGATAGGTGTGCTAATGGCACTCACCTTTACCCAAGGTCTGAGGTTCGTGTTGTTCTACGCTGTGAGCCAGCACCTTTACCACCTGCCTTACCCTTTAACGGCCTTGCTTTTCTGCGGTGGTTTTTGCTTCTTCTGGCTGTACGTTTCCACGTATGAATGGTCAGACATCGCACGCCTTATGCTACTGATGATGGCGATGGGTTCTATGGTACTGCTGGCACAACGCTTCAGCCTGTTACCCAAATTTTCGATTCAGGCGATGAAAAGGCAAACAGCAAACTAAGCGTCAATTTGATTAATCTGACATTCATAATGAGAAAACGCCGTTTTATCGCACGGCGTTTTACTCTATCTATCTGAAAATTAACACCAATACATCTTGGCACAGTTAGTGCTCTCTTCTTGGAAAAGGCGCTCATCAATGAGCGGAAAAGAAAACCAAGGAGAACGATTATGTGTGGAATCTTCGCAGCTGTTTCAGAAACGTCAGTCACCTCAGCATTAGTGGGTGGGCTTCGTGCCCTGTCATATCGCGGATATGACTCCAGTGGTCTGGTTATCGCACAACGCACCGGATTACAGCGCCGCCGTGCACCGGGCAAACTTGATGCTTTGAGCTCACTGCTGAAAGAGCATCCATTAGAAGGCTTTGTGGGCATTGCTCATACCCGTTGGGCGACCCACGGTGCACCTTCCGAGTCCAATGCTCACCCGCACATGACACCTAAAGTTGCGGTGGTTCATAACGGCATCATCGAAAACTACAGTGCACTGAAAACCGATCTGGAAAGTGATGGTTATTGCTTTAACAGCGAAACCGACAGCGAATGCATCCCGCTGCTCATTACCCGCAACCTTGATAAAGGATTGTCACCCGAAGCCGCGCTACGAGAAGCTGTCGCCACATTGGAAGGCAGTTTTGCAATTGCAGTCATCTTCGCGTCTGAGCCAAACACGGTTTATGCCGCTCGTCTCGGCAGTCCATTGGTGATTGGCCAGGGCGCAGCTGGCCACTTTATTTCATCTGATTCGATTGCTTTGGCGAGTGTTGCACGCAACCTCTGCCTGCTGGAAGACGGTGATGTTGCCAAAGTAAGTGTCGATGGCTTGGTGATCACCACCACCGATGGCGAAACCACGCACAGAGAAATGAAAGCACTGCAGGTCTCCGAGCACGACCAAGGCAAGCAAGGCTATCGTCATTACATGCTGAAGGAAATCCACCAGCAACCAGAAGTGGTTCGCAACACGTTGAACCATTACTGTGACAACGCGACATTTACGCTGAAAGATGAAATGTTCCCAGCCAATCTGGAACGTTTTGACCGTCTTTCTATCGTTGCCTGCGGCACCTCTTACTATGCAGGTATGGTTGCCCGCACCTGGTTCGAACAATTCGCAGCGATTCCCGTTGAGGCGGATGTTGCGTCTGAATATCGCTACCGCGAATCTCCACTGTCACCAAGCACACTGTCGCTGTTTATCAGCCAATCCGGCGAAACAGCTGACACCCTTGCGGCGCTTCGTTACACCAAAGAGCAAGGCTTATCTTGCATGTCACTGCTTAATGTTGATACCAGCACAATGGCCGCTGAAAGTGACTGCTTCCTGCGCACACTGGCTGGCGCTGAGATTGGTGTTGCTTCAACCAAAGCCTTCACCGGACAGTTGATGGTTCTGCTGCTGACCGCCCTACGCATGGCAAAAGCCAGTGGCCGACTGGATGTCGCAGCCGAAAAAGCGGCGATCAAGGCGCTGTTCAGCCTACCTGTAGGCTTGTCTAATGTGATTGACCAACTGGCGTCCCTTAAATCTGTCGCTGCTTCCATGATGCAATCTGAGCATGCGCTCTTCCTCGGCCGTGGAACAGGTTTCCCTTTGGCTCAGGAAGGCGCGCTGAAGCTCAAAGAGATCAGCTACATCCACGCTGAAGCTTATCCGGCAGGCGAACTGAAACACGGTCCAATTGCTCTGATTGATGACAGCATGCCAGTGGTATTGGTTGCGCCTCCGGGCCCTATGATGGCGAAAACACTCTCGAACCTTCGCGAAGTGGCCGCACGTGGTGCCAAAGTGATTCTGATCAGTAACCACGAGGGTATCGAATTGGCATCAGATCACATTACCCATGCGATTGAGATGCCGGATTGCGACCCCATCCTGATGCCCGTGCTTTACACCCTGCCTTTGCAGTTGCTGGCGTATCACGTTGCTGTGCTGAAAGGCACCGACGTTGACCAACCACGTAACCTAGCAAAATCAGTGACCGTGGAGTAATCATCATGAACATGCAAGCGACCCGACATTGGTTAAAGCACAGCCCGAGCCCCGTCGCTCGCGGCCTGTTCAAAATGCTGAAAGGCATGCTCCAGATGAGCATGCCAGCACCAAAACTCATTGTTGTACCACTCTACAAAATCACGGTCGTGATTCAGGCCCTGTGGGGCAACCTGACACGCGCTCTGTGGTGGACACCGGTATTCAAGGGTCGCCTGCAGCATGTCGGTCATGGTTTGTACCTCTACGGCGGTATGCCTTTCGTCAGCGGTCCGGTTTCTATTTCGATGGGTGACAACTGCCGCGTATCAGGGCAATCCACCTTCTCGGGTCGCACCAGCGGTAACATTCAGCCTGAGTTGATCATTGGCAGCAATATCGATATCGGCTGGCAAACCACCATCGCTGTTGGCTCCAAAGTGGTGTTGGGTGACAACGTTCGCATCGCAGGCCGTGCTTTTATCGCGGGTTATCCCGGACACCCAGTTAATGCAGATGACCGCGCCGCCGGCATGTCTGAACTCGACAGCCAAGTGGGCGATGTCATTTTGGAACAGGATGTTTGGCTGGCAACCGGTGTCTCTGTGATGGCTGGCGTCACCATCGGCCGAGGCACTATTGTCGCCGCTGGCAGCGTGGTCACTCACGACCTGCCCCCCTTTGTCGTCGCTGGCGGTGTGCCAGCAAAAGTGATTCGTCCACTCACGGATGAGGAGATGAAACGATGAGCCGCGATTTGATTGTTTTCGGTGAAGACTGGGGCGGATTGCCTTCAAGTACCCAGCACCTTATCCGTCGTCTTTCAGAGCAGCGTAAAGTGGTTTGGGTCAACTCCATCGGCCTTCGCCGACCAACACTCACCATGAACGATGTGCGTCGGGCGTGGAGAAAGCTCACCGCAAAATCGGTCCCAACTGCAGCGAAAAGTGAGGCGAACTTACCTGCGAACTTCACCTTAGTGAATCCATCAACGCTGCCTGCACCCCGCACCCGTTTCGGCAGAAACATCGCATCCAGTATGCTGATGAACCAGCTGCTCCCTATCATTGAAAAAGCCAACTTGCACAACCCAATCCTCTGGACTTCTCTGCCAACGGCAGTGGATATTTCAGACAAACTGGGGGCATCGTCGGTGGTTTATTATTGCGGTGACGATTTTTCCAAGCTGGCGGGTGTCGACCACGACACCGTGGCAGAACGAGAAACTGAATTGGTGAACAAAGCAGATCTCATCCTCGCTGCCAGTGAAACCCTCTACACACGTTTCCCTGCCATGCGCACGCGTCTGCTGCCACACGGTGTCGACTACTCACTGTTTTCTACGCCGGCACCCCGCGCTAAAGACTTGCCTAATGATGGTAAGCCCATCGCTGGTTTCTACGGCTCGCTGTCTGAATGGCTAGATTACCCCATGCTGCACAGCACCATTGAGGCCCTGCCAGACTGGCATTTTGTCTTCATCGGACATGCCTGCGACGAAGCCAAAACCTTGGCAAAGCACGACAACGTCACCCTGATGGGCCCACGCCCTCACCACGAACTACCTGGTTACAGTCAACATTGGTCAGCCAGCTTGTTGCCTTTTACCGACAACGGCCAGATTCAGGCGTGTAACCCTCTGAAGTTGCGTGAATATCTCGCCACGGGGCGCCCGGTGATCAGCACACCTTTTCCTGCTGTCAGTGAATATCGTGGATATGTGTCTATCGTTAATAATGTGGACGAAATGATCTCAGCACTGGAACGTGCGGGGCAGAAGCAAAACAATTCACACCAGCAAGCGGCGGTCAGCCCTCATACCTGGGATGCGCGAGCTGAAAAATTAGCTGACTGGTTGGATGCGCTATGAATTCCTTGACCTACAAATTCCTGATCCTGCTCGATGGCTCTTGGCGTCGCCGCTATGTGATCATGATGCCGATACTCATCTTTCCTTTGATGGGGATTGCCATCGGCCTGCTGAGCCCAAAGCAGTATATTTCGCACACCAGCATGCTGGTTCAGGAAACCTCAAAAATGAACCCTTTTCTGGAAGACCTCGCCGTGTCAGCCCAGATGAAAGAGCGTTTCAGTGGCTTGCAAACCCTGCTGCACAGTCGCCACATTTTGGGGAAGGTCGCGCTTGAACGAGGCTATGTGGATGAAGACGACTCGCCGCAAAAGCTAGATGAAGTCATTGCCCAGCTTTCAAATGGGCTGAATATGGTCACCATTGGTAAAGACGTGATCAGAATTGATTACCGCTCTAACGATCCAGAAGGTATGAAAGAAACGCTGGAAACCGTAAGCGATTATGTGGTGGAAGAACTCTTAGCACCGGAACGTTCCTCCATGAAAGACTCCAGCTTCTTCCTTTCAGAACACATCAATAAACGTCGCGAAGAACTGGATGATGCAGAAGCGGCGTTGGCTGATTTTCGCAGCAAGCATGCTGATGGTCTGCCGGAACTCCAAGTCGCAAACTATGCCCGTATCGAACAGCTCAAGCAGCGCCTTTCCGAAAAGGAAGCCGAAATGGCCGGCGCACAGAAGAGCCTGGGTGGCCTTGACCAACAGCTTTCCAGCACCAACCCAGTCATAGGTAGTATTGAAGATCAGATTGTGAAAATTCGCAGTGAACTGGCATTGCTGAAAGCTCGCTACACCGACCAACACAGTCTGGTTCAGGCGGCGCTCAGGAACCTGCGCCGCCTCGAAGAGCAACGCGCCCAACTGGTTGAATCAACCCGCGAGACCATTGATACTGCACAGCTTTGGGACATTGCCAGCAGCGCACGCATGAATGGTGACAGTGAATCCCAACCCCTGCTTATCTCCCAGCTAGAAAGCCTTCAGGCAGCAAGAAGCAAAGTGGAAACGCTGGAAGAGGAAACAGCCAGCTTGCGAAAAATGATCACCCAGCTGGAAGAAAAGACCAATATGTCCGGCGAGAAAGAGCAGCAGATCCGCAAACTCGAGCGTGACCTGCAGGTGAAGCGTATGTTGTTTGAAGAGTTGCTGGAACGTCAGGAAAAAGCACGTTTAACCAGCTCTCTCGGTGTATTCGAACAAGATAAACGGATCAAAATTATCGACCGCCCCTACTCACCAAGCACGCCGAGTAATCTTCCCATCATTGTGTTTGCCATCGCTGGCATGGTGGGCGGCGTATTCCTTGGCTGTGGGCTTGCTGTCATCATGGAACTGACGGACACCACTATTCGCCGTATAGATACACTGGAAACCATCACAGGTGCGCCGGTACTCACGCGCATTCCTTTTGTGAAGCAGGAGCATCCCGCACTGCCTTCACCCAAAGACGGCAATGTTATCGAAGCTAAATAATGGAGTGACAAAGATGAAGCCATGGATTCTCACCTTGCTGTTACTTTGTCCTTCTTTGGTGATGGCCAACCTCCGTCTCGACAGCACGGAACTGCAAGACATATCGGAAACCAGCATGCTGGTGATTTCTGGCAACAACCTTTCTAAAACCGATGCCATCGCCGTCATCCGAGCCGACGACACCAAAAACCCGGGTTATGCCGATCGCGCCAACATCGAGCGGGTCATCCCACCCGGTGAATTTAATCTGGAAGTCCCTTTCGCCAGCTTGCGCACCCCGGAAGGTAGACGATTAGATCTGCAAGGTCTTGAGCAAATTATCGTTTTTGCCGGACGTGCAGAGCGCGGTTTTGCGCTGACCAGTATCAAAGCTGTTACCCCCAAGCCATTGGGAAAAAATATCTTTGCGTGGGATTTAGGCCCTGAAGGAAGTGCGATTTGGCCTGGGTTTCAGCCTTTGTCACCCGGTTCGCCGCTGGTCACCGGACGTTCAGTTCATGCGCTGGACAGAAGTACCCGCATGCAGGCTGCTGACGCCCTAACGTTTGATGGCATCCGCGGCATTGATAACCTCACACTGCCACTACCTGCCGGTGAATGGCAAATCACCCTTTGGCTTCGCGACGCAGGGGAATGGGAATTTCTCCCCCACCCACTGGAACGCCAAATTCAAGTGGATGGAAAAACCGTCTACCGACAACGCCTTTCTCCAAAGGACTGGATTGAAAATGTCTACCTTGGTCTTCGCGACGTGACCGTCTCACCGGAAAGCAGCAGTTGGGATCATTTTGGCGCCAGAAAAAGTGACCGCGTCACTTTCAGTGCCAGCAGTAACGGCAATCCGGTGAAGATCACCCTCAAAGGCGACAGCCCAGATGCACAGTTTGTCAGCGGTGTGCTGGCAACACCTGCGGATAACCCGCTGATATTGGAAATGCTGACCCGCCAACGTAAACTCTGGTGGGACAGAAACTGGCCGGTAGCGGCATGGAAAAAGTGGCCAACTGGACAGCCGAGATTACAGGTTCAAAATGAAACAATCAGTGCTGCTCCCGGTACACCCGTGTTATTCACCATGGCGTTTGAACAAGGCAACCTGCCCGGCGCTCCCATGGTGTTGCTGAGACAACCCAGCCAAGAACAGCAAACCTTGTCGGCCAGTTGGCACTGGAGCCAGTGGCAACTGACCCGAACCCACCTTTCATCCACCTTGCTGGCACCCAACGATGATTACCTCCGACATGGATTGATGCCAGAAAACCAAGGTGTTGCGCTGCCTAGACGGCTAATGGTGCGGGTTGATGTACCTGACAACCAGCCGCCCGGTGACTATCGCGGCGAAGTACAGGTGATGATGCAGGGCAAAGTCCTTAAAGCACCGTTCACCGTTTCTGTGCTGGATGTTACCTTACCGCCGTTGACCAAACCCGTCGGGATTTACCTTGAAAAACAGGTGCAGTTTGGTTGGTTCAAAGATCTGGCACCCATTGGCGACATGGCAATGATCTGCGATTTGAAGTTCCTGAGAAAAATCGGGCTAACCGGTATCTCTCCGCCTTATTCCACGCCTCACAATCAGGAAACGCAAAAGGAATTCGATAGCCTTTCCGATAACCTGAATGTACTGGGTTTTAGTTCTGTCATGGCTTACGCCCCCGCTAAACGGCTGAGTCAGTCTATAGGCACAGGCAATGCTGCCAATGTTGTGGCAGACATTGAAGCCCGCTATAAACAGCGCTTGCAGCCAACACCCTATTGGTCGATTGCTGATGAACCGAGCAATCCCGGCAATGTTGATCTGTTTAAAGAGATGTACCGAAGCTTTAGCATGCTCGCCCCAGACGCCAAGCTCGCCGGACACCTGAACAGTGATCATGATAAAGCCTACCTTCCCATGTTCGACTTGGTCTTGGTGAACGACGGTTTTGGCATTGATGCGGATCAGGTCAAAGAGACGCAGAAAGACGACCGCGAAGTATGGCTCTATAACCTCTCTAACGCCCGCGCGGCATCCGGATACTACCTGTGGCGAACCGGTGCGGATGGCTTTTTGAAATGGCACGGACGTATGCCCACTGCAGACCCATTCGACCCTACCGATGGACGAGAGTTTGATGTGCAGATGCTCTACCCTTCCGTCAATCCTTGTCCGGAAGAGCCTGATATCCACAACGATCTGTATGACATGATGAACGGCATTGTCGATTACCGCTGGCTGTTATGGCTGGAGCAACAAGCCCAAAGCGATCCCAATGCACGTCAGCTTCTGGCGGAGATAAAAAATGACATCCCAGACCGTTGGGAGGAGATGGAAAAGGCAAATTCCCGCACGATGGAAAACTGGCGTGAAAAAATCATGGGACTCGCCCGATGACTGTCAGGGCGATTCTCAGAATGAGAAATTCAACTCTCCTGCCAAATCCCATTTTAGAATTCTTCACCATATCATTGAGTTAAATGCCTCACACGAATTGGCACACCCTATGCACTAAGGTCTTCATCAACAAGGTTCCTAAAGATTGAATCGAATTGGGGAAAACCATGAAGACCATAGTGCAGGTAGTACAACATCTCAGACCCGGTGGACTCGAAGTCATGGCGCTCGAGCTGATGAACTTCTCCACGTTCCGCAACAACATGAAGATTGTGAGTCTCGAAGGTGATCTGGAAACTGCGATTGCAGCGTGGCCTCGTCTCGAGACACATAAAGACCAGCTCATTTTCCTCAACAAGCAACCAGGCCTGTCTTTGGACCTGGTAAAGCAGTTGAAACGAGTTCTTCGTGAGTTGAAAGCAGATGTGGTTCATACCCACCATATCGGTCCCTTCTTTTACGGTGGTTTGGCATCTCGCCTTAATGGCATGGCTCACATGCACACCGAGCACGACGCTTGGCACTACAGTGAAAAAAGCCATCGCCTCCTGCACCGTATCGTTTCCTTGATTGCCAAACCTGTCGAAGTCGCAGATGCCGACATCGTGGCGCAGGGTATGATGGATTTACCCGGCATTCACCAGTTGAAGGTCATCAAGAACGGTATCGATACTTCCCGATTCATTCCGGGTGACAAATTCAAAGCACGCAAGGCATTGAGTCTGCCTTCTGGTGTCAAGCTGATTGGTGCCAGTGGCCGTCTCGAAGAAGTGAAAGGCCACGGCGTGCTGATTGAAGCGATGGCCGATTTGCCTGCTCACTATCATCTGGCGATTGCGGGCTCCGGCTCACTGGAAAGCGCGCTGAAAGATCAGGCTGAACGTTTGGCGATTGACCATCGCATTCATTTCCTTGGTCATGTCGAGAGCATGCCAACCTTCTATCAATCGCTTGATCTTTTCTGCTTACCCTCGTTCAACGAAGGCTTTCCACTGGCCCCGCTTGAAGCACAATCTTGCGGCATTCCGACTGCAGTTACCGATGTGGGTGGTGCTGTCGAAACGTTATGTCCGAAAACAGGTTTACTGTTGAAAGCGGGGGATTCTGCAGACATGGCGGAGAAAATCCTGCCATTCCTGTATGAGAACCGCACTCAAAACCCACGAGATTTCGTGATGTGCCATGCCGATGTCCGAAACATGGCAAAAGCCTACGATTCTTTGGCGGAGGGTCTTAGCTATGGCGTATGAACTGATTTTTTGGCTCACTACGGCGAGTATCTTGCTGGTGATTTATCACCATATTGGCTACCCGCTGCTGCTTAAACTGTTGGTGCGATTTACCACTAACGCAGCCTCAGAGCCAGCAACCACGGCGGATGAAAAAGCACTGCCAACCATCTGCGTGCTGCTGCCTGCATACAACGAGGCACAATGGATCGCAGAGAAAATCCGAAATCTGGCCATGCTGGACTATCCCGCAGAAAAACTGGAAATCGTTTTGGCATGTGACGGCTGCACCGATAACACAGCAGAAGTTGCCCGCAACACTATTAGAGAGCCGCTTTGCCAACACCTGAACCTTCGCGTGCTTGAGTACATCGACAATCACGGCAAGGTGATTGTGCTCAACAAAGCCACGGCGACCATTCATACCGACCTGGTAGCGATGAGCGATATTTCTGCCCTGATTTCTTACGACGCACTGCGTCTGGCAGCCAAACGCTTTCAGTGCAAAGAAGTTGGCGTAGTGAACAGTCGTTACTGTTTCCTGAACCCTTGCGAAGAAGAACAGCAATATTGGCACTATCAAAACAAAATCCAACGCAACGAAGCACAACTCGGCTCGGCATTGGGTGCTCATGGTGCGCTGTACTTTATCCGCCGTGAATTATTCAAACCCTTGGCACTGGACACGATCAATGATGATTTCATCCTGCCAATGTCCATTGTGGCGCAAGGCTACCGCGCTGTGGTGCTGGAAGATATTCAAGCTGTGGAGCTGGAAGCCTCCAATCACGCGCAGGACTTCCGCCGCCGTCTGCGCATTGGCGCGGGTAACTGTCAGCAACTTATCCGTCTCGCAGAATGTTTGCACCCCAGCCACCGCGGTGTCGCATTCACCTTTGCTTCTGGCAAAGCGTTACGGGTGCTGATGCCGTTTCTGATGCTGACTGCGTTGGCAGGCAGCATCTACCTTGCCCAGACCAATCCCTTCTTCATGGTTGCAGCGGCAGGACAACTTAGTATTTACAGCATTGTGGCGATATGCCAGCTGATCGGCTGTCAGCCAAAAAACAGAATTAGCAAGGCGCTGAACTACCTGGTTGCCGGACACACGGCAAACCTGATTGGTACTCTGCGCTACATCATTGGATTAGAAAAAGGACGTTGGCAGCGTGTCACGTCTGGCAAATGAATTTAGGAAGAGGACGATCATCATGAACCTGAACATGAATCTCAACGCGCAAATGGACATCAACCCCATCACTGCAAAAGCGAAGCGCTCGATGGACATTTTCTGCTCTCTTATCGGACTGGCACTCACGCTGCCGCTGTTTCCTTTGATTGCACTCGCTATCAAACTCGACAGCCCAGGCCCAGTGTTCTTTAGCCAGATGCGCATTGGTCGTTCACTGCCAGACCGCAGCCTGATTTTTAACATGATCAAGTTCCGCACCATGCGCACTGACGCAGAAGCTGGCGGCGCGGCTTGGGCAGCCAAAGAAGACCCTCGCGTGACCCGTGTAGGTCGTTTCCTGCGCAAAACCCGTCTGGATGAACTGCCACAGTTTCTGAATGTGCTGGCCGGTGATATGGCGCTGATTGGCCCTCGTCCAGAGCGCCCAGGTTTCTACCAAAAACTGGAAACTGCTATTCCTTACTTTGCCGACCGCACTTATGGCGTGACGCCAGGCATCACCGGTCTTGCTCAGGTTAACCAAGGCTATGACACCTGCATTGAAGATGTACGTTCAAAAGTCGGCTTTGACCACTCTTACGCACTGTCACTGTCTTCACCAATGAGTTGGTTGAGAATGGACTGTTACATCATCTTCCGCACTTTGGTTGTGATGGTGTGCGGCCGCGGCCAATAAAACAAATCCAATTTATCTATCCACTGCACCCTTGCGCAGGCTCCTATTCCACCACCGGAGTCTGCGCTTTTTTATCTGACGATAATGGTGATTTTGTGGGAAATAACAGGTTTAACATGAGGAATATGAAGGTAGTCTCCGAGAAGTAATTGCAACGTGTGTTTTCCCTTCGGCAGCGTCAATTGCGTCTCAGTTTGCCCTTCCCCGAAATGCAGGATGTTATCTGTTTCAGGCAAAGGCAGCGAAAAATCCACCAGCGAGTCAATGTTGATCAAAAGATGATGATGCCCTGAGTTCGCCACTCTCTCACCCGCTTTCGCCAACCGCATACCTTCCAGCCCAAACTTGATCCTGAAGGTCTGTGGAACCACCTCTCCATCTTGCGGAGTGATGAAAAAGACCCGCGCATTTGGCGGAGAAGGTGTCGCGGCGTTCGCCAGCGTTCCCAAAACAGAAGAATGCAGCACCAGTAAGGCGAACAATGCGAGAAAACGATAACCACTCATGAATGACCTTGGGCATAAACCTAAAGTAATCATGAGCAAAGTTTGCTGACAAAAGGTGTCAGGATTTAGGACAACGGGGAAAAACATCTGGTCCAGGCTTGATGCCTAAACCAGATGAAAGAAGACATTAGTGGGATGACGCGGCAGTCTGAGCTGGAACTTTTCGACCACTGTAGATAAAGAGCGCTAGGAAAGTCATCATACCCAGTAACCTCATCCAAAGTGGTAAGCCCGGCCAGACCATGACAATTGCCGCAACAACCAATACCAATCGCAGCAAAGGGTTCAATGCACCTTCCAGATACCCTTCCAAGGCACCGATAAGTGAATAGGTGCCGAAGATAGCAAAAATGCCCACCACCAAGACTTCAGTGAAATCCCAACTCACTAGCGAACTGTAGGCAATCAGAAGTGGCACGATATAAAGCCCTTTGGCGATCTTCCATGCCGTCAACCCCGTCCTCATCGGTGGCGTGCGTGCGATGGTCGCAGCAGCAAAGGCCGTAAGACAGACAGGCGGCGTGACGTTACTGTCTTGCGACAGCCAGAATATAATCAGATGCGCAGAGAGCAATGCCAGCCCGACAGCTTCAACGCCCAGCGCTTGTTCCATCAGCGTTTCTTTGAAATCCGGTGGCACCAGCGTCAGCAGCTCTTTGGCTTGTTCCACTGACATCGCCGCGCTCAGCGATTCAAAGGTTTCCGGCCCCGCCAACATAAAGATGGCTTTTGCTTGTTCTGGAAGCTCGCCAGCGACAATCAGATCGATCAACTGGTTTTCAGCCAGCAAGGTATAAAGCGCGGGTGCGGACAAAGTACCAAGCACGATATAAGCCGCAGTCACTGGCAATCCCATCCCGAGGATCAAAGAAGCCAGCGCGATCAGAAGCAACATCACCAGAAGGTTACCGCCTGCCCAGCCATCAATCATTAAGGAGAAAGTATTGCCAATGCCAGTCGTGCTGATAACGTTAACGACCAAGCCAATACCAACCAGCAAAATCGCCGTCGGCGCCATATTCTTTGCTCCTAACGCCAACGCTTCAATCACAGCACTGGGCCCCATTTTATTGTCTTTCGAGAGCCAACTGGCTGCAATGACAGAAAGAATGGAAATACCCGCAGCATAAGTTGGTGTGAACCCTTGGATCAGCAAGAACACTAACACCGCGAGCGGAATGAGGTTGTGCCAGCCTGAAATAAGCACACCCAGAACCGACTCTTCGTCTTCCGATACTTTCTGCACATTGCTGCGCTTGGCTTCAATGCGAACAAAAAAGGCAACAGAAAGGAAGTAGATCAGCGCTGGCATAAAGGAAACAGCGATGATATCGACGTAAGGGATTTGGGTATAAGACGCCATGATGAAGGCGCCAGCGCCCATCACTGGTGGCATCAACTGCCCGCCCGTAGATGCTGCCGCTTCCACCCCTGCAGCAAACCGCGCCGGAAAGCCCGCTTTCTTCATCAAAGGGATCGTGATAACACCCGTCGAGACGGTATTTGCCACGCTCGATCCCGATACCGAACCCATCAAGCCAGAGCCCAATACCGCGATAAAACCTGGCCCACCAATGATTTTCCCTGCCGCCGCTTTTGATAGACGAACGATAAAGTCACCCACACCGGATCGCACCAGAAATGCACCGAACAGGATGAACATGAAGACATAACTCCAGCTGATCCGGGAAATAGGGCCGAACATGCCCTCAGACGAGAAGAAACTTCGGTACAAAACGGTTTCCAAGCTCAAACCCGGAAAATGGAACACGCCGGGCATCCACTGCCCCCACAGCACGACATAGCTCAGGCATACCGCGATGAGCATGGGGATAAACCAGCCCATGGTGCGGCGTACCAGTTCCATCGCAATCAGGATGGCTATTGTGGCGAATACCCAGTCGCTTGCCACAAACTTCACGCCGCGCTCGTAAAGTGCATCTTCGGCGTAAGGGATGTAAAGCAGACAAGCGACCGCTGCAATAGCAATCCATAGGTCTATCACCAAAGTGATTTTGTTATGTTTCAGGTGATTGGCGGCGGGAAACCACAGCGCACAAATCACCGCAAATCCGGCAAAGTGGGTCGCCGAAACCCAAAGTTCCGACCAAGTCGATAAGGTGTTGAACCAGATGTGAACACAGGATAATGCCACCGCCAAAACGGTAATGGTCAGGTTCACCCAGGGAATATCGATGCGATTAGGCAGCTCGAATTTTTCGAGCTCTTTGTTTACAGCATCCGTCATGATTGGCTCCAGCACTCCTTTCGAGGAGCGTTACTACTCTCTTGCTAGACAGCCCTAAAGCAGGGCTGTCTGTCGTTTTCAATCTCCCAATTGGGGAAAAAGGGCTTATTGCGTTTTCAACTCTGCGGGAATGTCGATACCCACTTCTTCGTAATAACGCACGGCACCTGGATGCAACGGCACCGGAAGGCCAGCAATCGCTTTTTCAATCGCCATGGCTTTGGTGGCTTTATGAATGCCCTGGAGGAAAGGCAGATTTTCATAGATGGCTTTGGTCAGTTGATAAACATCGTCATCGGACACATCGTCGCGCACCGCGAGGAAGTTAGGCTGGGCGACCGTGGTGATTGGTTTATCAAGACCGGGATAGGTGTTGGCGGGAATTTCGTAAGCTGTCCAAAGGTTATAGGTGCTGTTGACCTGCTTAATTTGCTCATCCGTAAAAGAAAGAATCTTCAAATCATCACCCATGGCAGCAAATGCCTGAGTAACCGCGCCCACTGGCACGCCTGCGGGAGTATTCATTCCTTCAATGGTGCCATTTTGCAGTGCATTGGCACTCGCACCATAGCCCATAAACGCTAGGTGAAAGTTGTCCGGAGAGATGGAAAGCTCACTCATAATGTGGCGGCCTGAGTTCTCTGTCCCTGAGTTCTTTTTGCCAATCGAGAATTTCTTACCGTCCAGTTTCGACAAATCCGCCACCGTGCCGGTTTCTGCCAAGTCAGAACGTACAATAAAATGCTCAACGTTTTGCCAAAGCATCGAAACGGCGCGGATATCATCTTGCTTCACACCCTTGTATGGACCCGAACCTTGCCAAGCCCAAGCGCCATAAAGCCCTTGTAAAATCGCAAACTGGGCTTCGTTCTCATTCAGCAACTTAACATTTTCACCCGAACCGGCAGAGCTTATCGCGGAAAGAGAGAATTGATACTTAGGGCCCAGCTTCACCTTACTCAGTGTCGCCAGCGCAACACCTACCGGGTAGTAAGTGCCGCCAGTTGAAGCCGTCGCGAGAATATAGCTTCTCTCTTCCGCACCAACGTTCACGCTTGCGCCCATTGAAGCCACTACGGCCATTGCTGCCAGCATCTTTTTCAGTTTCATACTTCACTCCTGTTTACTGCGTTCCATGTTAATAATTTGTTATTTGGATTTGGTAAGAGCAAAGTAGATGCCAGATTTTATCTGTCTGATTTTATTTAATTATTTGAAAACGTGAGAGAGAAATGAGCAAAATCCTGCTGATAGGGGGAAAAAACCATCGGCAAGATTTTGCTTATTGTGGAAGTCCAGCATTGGCAAGGGGTTACGAGGATTATCGGATGGCGATAAGCAAAAATGTGCCGATGCATATCGCGAGTTCATTCAGGACTATCAGGAATCCGTAAAATCTGTGCGATTTAAGCCGAACTTTTGCATTTTCTGGTTCAGTGTACGGCGGGGTAAATCCAGTTCCTGCATCACGTCATTGATGCGTCCTTGATGTCGGGTCAGCGCCTCTTCCAACACCTTTCGCTCAAAGTTATGCAGTTGCACTGCCAAAGGCACACCCGTGCTGTTGGGTTCACTGGATGCCACAGGCCGGTTCGAAAGAATTTCCAGTACTGACATGGTGTCGTCCAGCGCAAAGCGCATGGCGACATTACGAAGTTCGCGTACGTTCCCCGGCCAACCATAGGACATCATGGCTTTCTTATCTGCATCACTCACTGGTCTTGCATTGGGATTGGATTCCTTGGCAAAGTGCTCGAACAGCGTGAGGATGTCTTCTCCGCGCTCGCGAAGCGGCGGGATATAGATTTGCGCCACGTTCAGGCGGTAATAGAGATCTTGCCGGAACTCAGGATGATCGCGCAGATCTTCTTTGGCAGCTGCGACCACGCGAAGATCGATATTGATTTGCTTGTTGCCGCCCACCCGCTCAACCGTATTTTCCTGCAAGCTGCGCAGCACTTTGACCTGCATTGCCGTAGGCATACTTTCAATTTCATCGAGAAACAGAGTGCCCTTGTCGGCATACTCCAGCTTACCAATGCGCTTTTTCGCGGCGCCCGTGAAAGCTCCTGCTTCATGGCCAAAAAGCTCGCTTTCAAACAGGTTTTCTGGAATGGCTCCGCAATTGATGGGCACAAACTGATGAGATTTTCTGCCGCTTCCCTTGTGCAAACTGTTGGCGACCAACTCTTTACCACATCCGGTTTCGCCATAAATGATTACGTTGGTGTCGATAAGTGCGATTCGTGCAACCTGCTCGCGGAGTCGCTTCATCACTTCGCTCTGACCGACCAGTACTTTTTCCAGCCCCGAGAGACTTGCAAGATATTCTCCACGAAGCTGGGTCGAGGTTTGTGCGTGGAACTGCTCAACCGCTTGAGAAACACGACTCGATAACCTGTCCGGCTGGAAAGGCTTTTCAATAAAATCAAACGCACCGAGGTGCAAAGCTTTCACAGCCATATCGACATCGCCGTGACCAGTAATGATTAGTACTGGTGCACTCACACCACCGTCGATAAGCTTTTCTAACAGCGCGATCCCATCAATATCCGGCAATCTGACATCACTGATAATCGCGTCAAATGCCTGATGCTGAATCAGGTCGAAAGCCTCATTCCCCAAGCCAAACTCAACCACATCAAAGCCTGCCAATTGCAGCCATTGGGAGGTTGCCTGCCTGACGATTTCGTCGTCTTCAATCAGGGCAATCCTTGCACTCTGCGTTGTTTTCATATCCCTCTGCTCTCAGATCGCGCTATGCTCCACCCATCGGAAAAGCGCTTATAGTGTTAATATACTCAACGTTCTACAAGAAACGAAACCAGCAAACGGAATCTTGCTATGCGCCGTAAATGGAGTCTTATCGGTATTTCGCTGATCCTGGTGTCAGTGTTTTTCTGGGGTGGCAGAGAAACCGCACGCCAATGGCTGACCGTGCAAGCGCAACATTCCGCACAGCAGGATTTGCTCAACGCCATCGCTGAGATTCGCCATGCTTTGCTGCGCTTCTATCACCTCCCCTATTTACTCAATAACAATCCTGACGTGGTTGCTTTAACCTTGGGTGATACCTCAATCACTGACGAGGTTGAAAACACACTCAGTCAACTCGACAAAGCAGCCAATACCAAAGGTTGGTATATCCTGTCTGATAAGGGCAAAGTGCTGGCTTCCAGTGTGGATGGCGATTACATCACCAGTCAGGATTTGGATGCGATTGTGCGCGATGTCCATGCCCTCGGCGAAGGCACATCCATGGTACGAAAAACCAAAGGGGTGAGCCCTTTCTACTACCTTTCATCACCCATTTTCAGCGAGCTGAATATTGTCGGCATTGTCGTTGTACAACTTGATTTACGTCTGCTGACCGACCAATGGCTCGCGAGTTCTGACATCATGTTGCTGCAAAATCCGGAAGGGCAATTTTTCCTTTCCAGCAGCGATAAGTTTTCCGCCGATGCGTTGAATGATGGCGACATCGACATCCAAACTAAGGTCTCCAGCCTTTGGCAAGGAGACACTATCCGTACCTGGCAACTTGGCCGCTCGCGCTATTTTGCCCAGACCATTCAACTGGACGACCTTAAATGGCAGCTAAGTTATCTCACGCCTATCAGCTCGGTGGAAAGAAACGCGGCGGCGGCTGGCTGGAGCGTTGCCATGCTGTTTTTGTTGTTATTCCTGTTGGGGGTAATCAGTTATCAGCGCCACCAGAAAAACCTGAGCCAGCGCCGTATTCAGGCGCTGATTGAAGAGTCAGAACAAAAACTCAACCAGATGATCAATAAGACCCAGGTCGGCCTCTTATTGCTAGATGAAAAAGGGCAAGTTGTTGATATCAATGCCATGGCTATCAGCATGTTTGGTTTTACTGGCGAGCTCACTTCGAAGATCAAGATTTCACAACTGATTGCGGACAGACACTCCCCCATCGTGTTGCTGTTTGATCAATACAAAAATGTTATTGAAGACATCAACATCAATGCGCAGGAAAGCATCGCGAAAAGGCATGATGGCAGCACCTTTCCCGCCTTGGTTTCTCTTACCGCATTCCCTTTTCATGATCGCCATTTCTACCTCGTAACTTTGCTGGATATCACCAAGCGGAAAAAGGCCGAAGAAGCCTTGTTTGAAGCGAACACGCTTTTGGCACAGCGCGTAGAAGAACGAACGGAAGAGCTACATGAAGCGCAGGCTCAATTGATTGAGTCCAGTAAAATGGCCGCGATGGGAAGGATGTCGAGCGCGATTGCCCATGAGTTGAACCAACCACTCACCGGACTTCGCACGCTGGTCACAACCAACGGCGTGTTATTCGATCGGGGTGAAGGCGAGAAAATCCTCTCGAACAACCTGCTGATTGATAAGCTCATTGAACGCATGGTTGATATGACCACCCAGCTTAAAACCTTCGCTTACAACAAACCGGACAAGCTTGATGCTATTGCACTTCCACCTGTGTTGGAGGAAGCCTTGCGCATCTATCAACAGCCTTTAGAACGGGTAAATGTGAGGATTCGTTTGCCGGAAAACACGCCAAGCATATTGGCAGAAGAACAGCGCCTCAGACAGGTCTTAGGCAACCTGATTTCCAACGCCTGTGATGCCATGGCAAATACTACCCAGCCTCACCTCATCATCTCGGTTGCTGCTGAAAAGTCCTCGGTCATCGTCACTCTGTCAGACAATGGTATCGGTGTAGAAGAGGAGGCCTTGGAAACCTTGTTTGATCCTTTCACCACCACCAAAAAGATCGGAAAGGGTTTGGGCTTAGGTCTTTCTATTTGCGCCAACAATATGCGGGACATGGAAGGGGGCATTACTGCCAGAAAGAACAATCATGGCGGCATGGACTTTGAGTTGGTGTTCCAGTTGGGAAAGACAAAACCAGATGAATAAATCAACGCCCAAAATCATTCACAGCCAATGAATAACCATTACCTAATTTAGCATTGACTTAAATAACAGCTCCATTAGAATTTTAAATATTAGGACTCGCTGCAATTGCGGCAGACTCATTAAAATTCGGGAGTATTTATGGCATTTCAAATACCATGGGACGCGCTGCTAGGTGGCATGCTTCTAGGTGTTTCAGGTTTAGTTTTATTGGCATTGAATGGTCGTATCGCTGGTATCAGCGGCATCATCGGCGGCTTACTGAAGCCTCAAAAAGCGGATGTATCCTGGAGATTGCTATTTATAGGCGGCATGGTGGTAGCCGGACTGACGGCGTCTTTCATTGGTTTCCCCTACCCCAACTTTTCAACCATATCAGCTGACACCTCTCCCCTCCTCACTATGTGTGCCGGCCTTCTCGTCGGGGTTGGTACCAAACTCGCCAATGGCTGCACCAGCGGACACGGCATTTGTGGCATGGGCCGACTTTCAAAGCGTTCAATTGTCGCCACGCTTGTTTTCATGGCGGCGGCCTTTGCGACCGTTTTCATCCGTTTTCACCTTTAAGGAATATCATCATGCTTTTTAAATTGGTTGCCCTGATGTCAGGTTTTGTTTTCGGATTGGGGATGATGGTGTCTGGTATGGTCAATCCCGCCAAGGTCATCGGCTTTCTGGATGTGTTCGGAGAATGGGACCCCAGCTTGGCGTTTGTGATGGCCGGTGCCCTGATGGTGTTCCTGCCAGGTTATCTTCTGTTCATTCGAAAACAGCCAAAGCCCAAATTCGCAACGTCTTTCTCTGTAAGCCAAAATCAACAGATAGATAAAAAACTGTTAAGCGGTTCCCTTATTTTCGGTGTCGGCTGGGGAATGGCAGGTATCTGTCCAGGCCCCGCTATCACTGCTCTCGGGTCAGGTTCAGGGGTGATTGTCTTGTTTTTTGCCTGCATGCTCATTGGTATGTATCTGGTTAACATATTCACAGAAAAGAAAGCCAAATTTTCTTACCAAACTCAGGGATAAGAAATATCTTTACTAAACAGGTCACATTATATTTTTCTATAGCGGGAATCCGATCATTTACATTCCCGCTCAAAAATTGATCAGCGTCAATTTTACTCCTTCTAATCACCCCCTCTTATTTTGCTCAAAATTTGTGCTTCATTTACATTTATTACAATTTAGCTGATAAAATGGGTGTCCATATAAAAAGTCACCATGCATAAAATAGCCTGCAAATATATGTAATTCTGTTTATATAGTCATTAAACCAATTGCAATAGGTCAGGAATATTTAACATTTCTCTGACAAAAAAATTCCGTGACACAATTCAAACAAAGTAAAAAATAATGACGAATCTCATCTGATTTAAGCATTAGACAAGAAAACCAATTTCATATTCATATTCGTGACTCACATCAAATTATCTTCTCATTTATATTCAATCAATTAATTATTCAACAACTTTACAATCACCCCCTAATGTCTCATATGTGATTTTCTGGTTCATCATTGAAATAAATAGGTCTGGTAAGTCAGGTAGATTAATTTGAATATCAGATATATCTTATGTTTCGACTTTTGTTATTTAGCGAGATTTTCCTATTTTTCATTTTCGCTTAAAAATAACGATCGTTAAGAATTCACATACAAAATAAATGGAGTTTCCAATTATGATGCTTTCAATGGTCTCAGACTTTCTGAAGTCTTTCGCTCGTGACGAGCGCGGCGTAACAGCTATCGAATACGCAATCATCGGTGTTGCTATCTCTGCAATTGTTTTGGCAGTTATAACAGATGGCGGGCTTGGTCAAGCGTTGAGTGATGCTATGACGACGATTGACACCAACATTGGTTCTGCTGAAACATTTACTCCTGCAGGTGGCTAAAACTGGATTGGTCTAAGACCTCTTTCCATGAGCCTCATTGATTTAGTCCTTATAACTATATCTGCATTGATTGTTTATTCGGACGTCAAAGAGAGAAAGATAAGCAACAGGTTAAGTTTAGCTGTATTAGCCTGCTGCTTATTCATCGCCTACGGAAACGAAAGCATTGAGTTGCATATACTTAGAGGCTTTATTGTTTTTTTTGTCGGTGTGATTTTTTTCTCATTGGGAATAGTGGGTGCTGGTGACGTAAAACTCTTTTCGGCATATGCCTTGATCATTGACAGCCAGTTTTGGTTGCTGACTTTGGTTGCTATTACCTTTGTTGGTGGCTTTACAGCTATTTTCATCTTTATCAAATCTAAGCTTCTGAAAAATAGCAGTATAAGGGGAGTTCCGTATGGCCTTCCAATTGTTGTTTCCAGTTTGTTTTTTATTCACCTGAGTGCAATTAGCTAAGTTCCCTGCCATATGTACGTGACATACCGAGTAGACAAATGAGCCAAAGACTTTTTTTTGTTATCGCCGCACTGACAATCACTATTGGTCTCTTGGGTTTGACCGGAATGTTCAGGTTCAATCAAACCCCAACCGTAGATACTTCAACTCCCACCTTTCAGGTTGCCCAACTGCAAATTCCCTTGAAAAAAGGAGACCTTCTAACTCGGGAAAACGTAAGGTATTTTCGCGTAAAAGAGCAGGAAGCGATGCAAAGTGGTATCGCGCAAGATACTCGATTAGAAATTGTCGGGGGCATGATTGCAGCTAAAGACATTTCAAACACATCTTTCATCACCCAAAATGATTTCATTTCGCCTGGCGATCCTGGCTATATCGAGGCAGCAATAAAGCCAGGTATGACACCCTATTCGTTTAGTCTTACTAATCGCGACTTTTTAGGAACGGGGATTGCTGTTGGGGATTATATCGACGTGTTGGTACTTACATCTGATGACCAAAATATTGGTGAATCAGGGCGAAATAGGACAATTAGCTCCTTCCGCACTCTTTCGGTTTCTCCTTTGCTAAACAATGTAAAAATCCTCGCAATTGAAGGGGACAACAAACCTAATGGTGACAATCTGCCAATCACCATCGAACTGGCGCGAGAGCAAGTAGGAAAAATGGTTATAGCGAGGCGAATTGGAATTATTGAAGTGATTAAGTCATTAAACCAATCAGCTGCCATCAATATGAATGCAGACACACATGATGTGTTACCCAACTTTAAATCGGTTATCGAGATCCGTGGCCAAAATAAAGCGTTTAACTAGAGAGTAAGGAATGCTGACTTTCCGTTTTCATCACATTATTTTCGCCGCTACTTTGCTGTCAGTATCACTGACTGTGCAAGCCGCAGGGATTATTAACTTAGGTACTGGCGACGCCAGATCTATGCACTTTGATTCTACGATTGGCACCATATTTATCGCCGATCCGGAGATTGCCGACTATCAAGTCATCGATAACAACCGTTTGGTCGTTTTTGGAAGGAGCATAGGAACAACGTCCTTGATTGTCTTCAGTGACGATAGCGCGACATTGGTAGAAAAGCGCATCGTCGTAAACAAAAGCCTTATTAGTATCGAGCAAATGATCGCTTCACAATATCCTGATGCCCATGTTTCAGTTCTTAACCTTGGTGATCGGGTTGTATTAGGGGGAACGGTTACGACCCAAAAGGATAAAGACGAAATCTATGCCATGGTGGGTGAACTGCTGACGAGGGATCCTACTGAGAAAGCAAAGACTCTTGTCTCGATCAACACCAATACACCAGATAAAGATATTGATTACCTGGCGCATAAAATTTATGACGGTGTTGTAAATAACCTTGAGGTGACAGTAACCAAACAGGTTAACGTTAAACTCACTATCGCTGAAGTTAACAGTTCGGTTGTCAATGAACTCGGGATTCAATGGGGTACGCTGTTTGAAAACACTTTCAACAACGGGCAATTCTTCCGAGCAATAACTGGACTTGGTGATGCAGGTAGCAACATTGCTTCGTACATTTCTGCCATCAATGACGACCGTATTGGTCAGGTGTTATCCGAACCCAACCTTTCCGTCATATCGGGAGAAACAGCCAGTTTTCTGGTAGGTGGTGAAGTTCCAGTGTCTTACCTATCAGAAGAAGGATACGTCATCGACTACAAATCTTTCGGCATCGGTTTAGAGCTCGCTGCTGAGGTCCAGCGTGACGACAAAATCATGTTAACCCTCATACCATCCGTGAGTTCAGTTGACGAACAGTTCGGTGAAACAGCTCTGGATATTCCTGCTTTTCGTGTCCGTCGAGCGCAAACTACCATTGAGCTTGGAGATGGGGAGAGTTTCGTATTGGCCGGACTCCTGAGCACTGAAGACCAAGAATCTCTATCGAAAATCCCATTTATCGCCGATGTGCCAATCTTGGGTGCAATGTTCCGTCACTCAACGACGACCCGGCGAAAAACAGAGCTGGTTATTGTTGCTACTGTCTCATTGGTGGCTCCAATCTCTTCTGCAAACATCACGCTGCCTTCAATGAAATCAACGAGTACATTGTCACGGTTCTTTGGAGTCGATCTCGAATCCACACCTGACACCGCCAAATGGCAAGAAGAGATTTTAGCGACAGGGGGCTTCAAGAAATGATTGCAATCAAATTCCACTTTGTGGCGGCAATAGTCATTGGATCATTGACGCTGATCGGGTGCCAACAGACCCAACACCTAGCAGCAGAGGGCGGTGATATAACAGTTACGCCTGTCACTTACACCTATACCATCAGCTTAAAGAGCAAAAAGCGACTCCAAGCCAAAGAAGAGTTATTCGCCTACTTGAGGGAGAACAAAAAAAAGCTACTGATTTATGGTGCTGAAATTTCTTGGAAAGGAAAAGATGCCCGGAAACTGGCTCAAGATGCATCAAAGTGGCTGATTAGATCTGGAACACCAAGTGACTTAGTCAATCTAAGGTCGAGTGACTCAGAGGTATTTAGCATGATTTCACTGTCAACGACGATTTATCAGGTTCAAACACGAACCTGCAATGAGCGCGTCATTGGTCAGTATCAATCAGGTGATGATGGCTGCTATTCAGATAACCTGAGGTGGCAAGCTATGTTGCATCCAGACAGAAAACTGGCAGGCCAAAACCGTATTACAGTTTTACCGCAAAACGGCCAGTGAGAGAGACGAAATGATCTTTGACGAACTGCTAAAGAAAGATTCGAAGAGTGAACTCTCTAACCTTGGCAATCAATCTGGTATCAAGGTTATACAGTTTCATAAAACAGATGCATCTAAAACATTGGTTGAGGAAACATTTCGTTTTATCGGCGAGTCACAGCCAACAGCTTACACATACAAATTTGACGAAGTTCCTGGGCAAGTTGAAGAACTACGCGCACAAGTCGCCATTATTGATCTCGTGGAGTGTGATGACATTTTAAAAGAATGTCGCCAACTTTCTGAGCGCCTCCCAACTTCACTTTCTGTTCTGATTATAGGTAGCGTAGATTCTATTTCTGTGGTCAGGGAGCTTAAGGCATTTGGTTTTTATTATCTGCTGTGGCCAGTTTCAAAAATTGAGCTCGCCGAGTTCATAGAAGGTGTATTAGCCCAGCATGAAGCCGCTAACTTCAAGCACCGCCGACGCGCAAAGCGTATCGGGATAATAGGAACACGCGGAGGCATTGGCACATCTCTCATCACAGCGGAACTAGGTTGGCTTCTTTCCAATGATAAGCAAGCATCTTGTGTGGTCGTCGACAACAACTACATTTCAGGGAATCTGGATATATTCCTTGGCGTGAAGAATCGAGAAAAGCGCAAACTCAATGCGGTTGAATCTGGAGGTAACATCGATGAAGCAATCGCGAAATCCCTCGTTACCAGAGTTAATCACCGTTTAGATTATCTTGCTTTGGGCTTGGATAACGAGTCATCAGTAGACTTCCATGAAGTAACCAACACAGTAATTGGAAACCTGACTAGCGAAACTAACTTTATCATTGACGATCTTTCAGCATCTGTAGGTTTCGACATAAGGCCAACTATCTTGATGAAGCAACTTGATGTTGCTGTGGTCGTTATGGATCCCACCATTTCTTGTCTGAGAGAAACGGCAGCTCTGCTCAATAGCATTAAAAAGCACATAGAAGAAAACGAGCTAAGAAAGGCAGTACGAATCATTCTTGTGCTGAACAAGCATCGGGCTTCTAGATTTCATAGCGTCACTGAAGCTGAAATCGTCAAATACCTCAACGTACCTATTGATATCGTACTTCCATACGAGATTTCTGCCGAAGAGGCATTGGTCAGCGGTAACATGTTGAGCAGCGGGAAAACCAAACTAGGTAGTCAACTACGCGCCCTGTGTTCTTTAATTGTTGGAGAAGAAGCCTCACCAAGTCGTGTTAAAAGCCTTTTCCCCTTTTTCCGTAAGAAGGATAGCTAATCAATGAATCCTTCCCGCCAGCTATACGTTTCTCTACGAACCAGAATTTTTGATGCTTTAGATGCGGAAGCAGTTTCCACATTGAGCAAAGAAGATTTAAAGAATCAGCTATCCCAGGCTATATCTTTGTTACTAGAGCAAGACAAAGAGGCAGTCTCAGCGTCACAACGCAATGAGTTCGTTAGCATGCTTTATGACGAACTTCGCGGTCTAGGGCCAATTCAAGCTTTAATGGAAGATGACTCAATATCAGACATTATGGTTAACGGGCCTAACAATGTTTTCATCGAGCGTCAGGGCCTGGTTGAGAAGTCACGCATCACCTTTATGGATGATATGCAGCTCGTTAATGTCGCTAAGCGCATCGCAGCTAGGGTTGGCCGTCGTGTTGATGATTCCATTCCTCTTTGTGACGCCCGCCTTGAAGATGGCAGCCGAGTCAACATTGTTCTCCCCCCCATCGCCATTGATGGTGCATCAATCTCCATCCGTAAATTCAAAAAGCAAAGCATCAGTTTTGGCGACCTTATCGAGTTTGGGGCCGTCAGTCCGGAAGTCGCCAAACTGATGATCATCGCTTCTAGATGCCGTCTGAATATCGTGATATCAGGTGGTACGGGATCCGGTAAAACCACCATGATGAATGCACTGTCTCAGTACGTATCTGAGAGCGAACGTATTGTCACTATTGAGGATGCTGCAGAACTTAGGCTTCAACAACCGCACGTTGTGCGTCTTGAAACACGTACCGCAGGTATTGAAGGCACAGGCGAAGTAAATCAACGCCAATTAGTGATTAATGCTCTTCGGATGCGTCCAGACCGCATCATCATTGGTGAGTGCCGGGGTGCAGAAACATTCGAAATGCTTCAAGCAATGAACACGGGCCACGATGGCTCAATGACAACGCTTCACGCCAACAGCCCGCGCGATGCAATCTCACGTATTGAGAGCATGGTCATGATGGCAACGTCTTCACTGCCACTTGAAGCCATCCGCCGCACTGTCGTCAGTGCAATAGATATCATCATTCAAATCAGCCGATTACATGACGGTAGCCGTAAGGTCATGAGTATCTGTGAAGTGGTAGGTATGGAAGGTGACGGAGTAGTAATGGAAGAAATTTTCCGTTTTGAACACCAAGGTTTTTCAAGTCAAGGCCGCATTCTGGGGCGCTTTATCACATCAGGGTTAATGGAACGTTCTGCTCTCTATGAAAAAGCACGCTATTTCGGCTTGGACAGTGAGCTAAAAAGTATATTTAGCGGGATGCAAGCATGATCGAAAACTTGTTTTTCATTGGTTTAATAGGTGTAGGCCTTTATATCATGAGAAGGCAAGCCCTGCTTAGCGAACGCAGAGAAAGCATGTTGCGAGAAAATAATACTCTGCCTGAAACCAAGTTAATTGAGAACCGAGCCGTTGATATGGAGGCGCTCTCGAAAACGACGTTTACGCAGCGTCTGTCTAGATCTCTAAGAAACATTTACTACGACATTGGCGACTATGCGATTCTCAAAGTATTGGCTTACTATTTTGCTGCGACATTTGTTGGAGAGTTTGTTTTTGTCACCGTCTTTGGGTTTAGTTCACAAGCCTCCCTTATCATTACCTACCCAATAGCGACATTTATCGGAATTCGTTATCTGGAATATCGAACCCAAAAAGAGTTCGAAGATAACTTTCCCGATGCTCTCAATATGATTGCAAGTTCGGTATCCGCAGGTGAGAGTTTGCTTCACGCGATTCAATACGTAGGAAAGTCACTCGATAACATTGTCGGACGTGAATTTAAAACCATGGGTGAACGTCTAAACCTAGGTGAGTCAACTGAGTCTGTTTTCGCCAGGGCCTGTCAACGGTTTCCTACTCCAACGTTCCAGTTTTTCGTGATTGCTATGCGGGTAAACGTTAATCGCGGTGGTCAGTTACGTCGGGTGATTAACAACCTTAACCGAGTACTTTTTGACGCCAAGAGCATTGAAATGAAAAAGAAGGCATTAACAGCAGAAGCTCGGATGTCTTCTTACATTATCTGTGCAATCCCATTTTTCTTCTTATTCGTTGTTTTACGCTTTCTTGCACCGGAAAACTACGACTACGTCATGTATGACCCTAAAGGTCGGTATTTGCTCTACTATACTCTGGCAAGCGAGGCGATTGGTATTGGTATCATTGCCTGGCTAATGAGGAGTGTAAAGTAGTGAATAGTCTATATACGCTCCTCTTTATCATTCTGATTGCAATTGGTGCTGCCATGACCCTTACAATCTTGTTTGGGAATATGAAGCGCAAAAACAGTATCGAACAAGCACTCGATATAAACCAATTAGATAAGCCCTCCACGTTCTCCGACGCTTCTCGTGTTATTGCTTCATTTTTTGCGGCTAGTAATAACGAAATTACAGAGAAATTTATCGGTGCAGGAATCTACAATACAACGCTAGCACCCTACTTTTTCCTAATAAAAT
>NZ_LASY01000054.1:0-160387 GCF_000973155.1 Grimontia sp. AD028
CAGCAGGCGCGCATTGATGCGCTCAATGCGGAGCTTGAAACGCTGGAGCAGGACATTGCCAGCACCGATGCGGCCAATCATGCGTTGGGTGTCGACATCAATGATGCGGCGACCCGCATCGACAACCTGTACCTGGAAGTACGGGAAGAGGCGGCTTATCAGGAAAACCTCAAACAGGACATCCTGACACTGAGGCAGGAAATAGAGACCAAGGAAGATGAACTGCGGGTGCAGTATGCTGAGGAACTCGCCACAGCGCAGTCAGCGGCTGACACGGCGAGTGCGGCTTACGACGAAGCCGTGGCGCAGAAGGCTGTGACTGAAGCCGCCGTACAGGCGTTGGTGGGAGAGAGCGGCATCACTGAACTCTTGCCAGACATGGCCGACGACTTTGCGTCACAGGCAGGGATAATTGCACTCTCAACTGAATCTGAGGAAAAGGCGAATGCTGCACTTGAGCTAATCGAGAATGCTCGTTCTGTGACTGAGTTGATGGCGAAAGAGACGAATAATGAGCTCACAACGTTTGCAAACAAGCATGCAAATCTGATAGCGAAACAAGCCGAGCTTAAAGTACAAATTGAAGACATTGAAGAACAAATTCAGATGTCAAATGACGATACTGAAAAACAGCTGCTTCAGGATGGATTAAACACATTACGCGATGAAAAAGCATCTGTAATACAAGAGATTGAAAAATTTGATTGGTCCCGTTATGCATCACTTAATGAAAAACCTGCTATTCAACTATTAGTACTAGAACTACTAACAAAACTTGAAAACACTATAAAAAATGATATCACTTCTCGAATTGAATTAAATCAGAAGCGGGCTACACATGCGCAATTTCTGAACTCTTTGAAAGATGTTGAGTTAAGAAGGTCGCATATGGAACTTCAACTTTATGATTATAGTTTTATTGACCTTGGGCAGCCGGTTGATGTAACAGTAGGACCTCTTGGGATACACTCTGAAGCGGAAAATGTGAAGTCTTCGGGTGAGCTTGAACTTGCTGTCAATAAAGCTAAGAATGATGTTGAAAAACTCTCCGTAAAACTGACTGGTCTTTGGGGTTCATTTTACAATAACATTAATGTTAACAATAACGAGATTGTTAGTGATTTCATCAATGCAACCGATAGTTTCTACCCATTTGTATATGTATATGATGAGAGTGCATATGGGGGGCTAAGGACTTTATTTGAGTCAAATGAATTTGTCTATGGTTATTCGGAGTTCTTTGAAGAGTATATATACTCAAAGTTAGGCCCGGAAATTGACAGAGTTACCTTAAAGACTCAACAAGAAGAGCTAAGTGAACAACTTTTTAATCTTCATAATCTTGGTGAAAACAGGGAGGCTTTAGATAAAGCAAAGGCTTTATTGAAGCAGTACCTAACCACGCTTAATAAGATAGAAAGTACTTTGCTAAGTGCACCAGATAACATATTGACATTTGAGCAGGCCTCAAGCCTTTGGAATTCCAAGAATCCGGAAGGTAATGCAGAATATAGTGCGTATGATGCATATCAAGAAACTCTTCACCAAGCAAACTACAGTGCTTCGAGCTTCTTAAATAAAGTCTACGAGAGTGCATCTAAGTTAGATGCGCTTGTTAGTAATTTAGAGGAGATTGAAAGTGCTTATATAGAACAAGAGGCAGCGAGAACCTTGCTTGAAGCAAGTGAGTATTTATATATCACAAAGCTAACTCCACTCGCAGCAATGGAAAAGATTGAAAGCATAAACACTACAAATCAAAACTCTGTTACTAATTCTCTAGAAGTACTATTCCAATATTTTGAATCAGAAACAAGAGCTGACCATTCAACAATCTTCTCAGCTTTTTACCCAAAAAACTATCAATTTTGGAGGTACCAATTAAGTGATGAGCCTCTTTCTATAATTTTTGATGGGGAAGGGGACTTCTCTGATCTTTATTTCTCAACATTAAACGATTTAATTTCTTTAGATGAAATTAAAGGGTTTTCCACATGGGATTGGGATGAAAACTTTGAATTTGCACTAGATTACTGGCAAGAATCTAACCCGCGAGTGTTCAAAGTGTTAATTGACTCATACAGGCAATCTACGAGAGATTACGAGCCTGGTACAGAGGATGTTATTCTTTCATTTTATAATGAATACAAAGCCATGACAGAACATGTTTCATTTTTGGAGAACCTGAAGAGATCACTCGAAAAAGTTCCATCTAGATTGTTATCTATTGAAGATGCAGAAGTCTTATGGAATGAGAAGTTTAGCAGTAATAATAATGAGGAACAGCCTGCTTACACTGCTCTCGAGGCTTATGAATCAGCACTTGAGGTATCAGTTGCCAGAGGAAAACGTCAGATTGAATATATTGATGAGGCGATATTAACCATCAATCAATTCACCGAACGTTTTCAAGAAATAGAACGTAGTGCGACCGCCTTAAATGAAAGCATGAGACTGCGAGATGGTATTAGGGAGATACTAGAAAATGAAGGTAATGAGCAATCGTTGGCTCAAGACCTCGAAAATGAATTTCGCCGTGTATCTTCAGAACTACAGTTAGTCACCGAAAAAATATCACTTCAAGAAGGATTGTTGGAATTAGACCCTCTGAATAATGATGCGGTCTCTTTACTTTTTACTTTAACGGAAAAACAAAATACATTGATTAGCGAGCAAGCAGAAATCATGTCGCGGTTAGAAGAAGAGTCTACTGCTCGTGACATCTTAGTCAATGTTTCAATAAATAATCTAGATGATGCAAATTATCATAAGGTTGAAGCAGAGAGGAGCATTCTAGAAAATAGAGGTAAAGTGGATGAAATCAAAGGTGAGATAGCTAATCTATCACAAGTTATATCCGATCAGATAGAAGAGTTAGTTATTAAGAGAGATGAATATAACAAAGCAAAGAATATTCTCTTAGAAAAATCTTTAATCGTTGAAAGTAATAAGTTACTAACTAATGAGAATTCAGAATACCTTTCGGTAAAAACAGAGAACCTTTTATCTTTAGAGGAGAGGGGTAAAACATTAAAGATTAATAAAGAAAACTACCTAAGTGATCAAGCTAAGTCTAGGGATATAATATTTACACAAACAAATGAAATTAATGGTTATCAAAATTTAATTTCCGTTAATGAAAAAATATTATCTCAGACCTCCTTAGACCAGGAAGGAGTAATAGAGGAAATAGCAGACCTCGAGAGTAAGCTTTTGAAGGCTAAAGAACGTCGTGAAAAAGCTAAGTTAATGCTAAATAGCTATGGCTTGGGAGAGGGAGTTGTAGATACTTCTTTTGTTAGAAATGGAATTATTTCTTCTGTCAATCAAGCAATGTTTATGGAGCCAAAATTTGACCAAAGGATTGCATACATTAGTTATTCCTATCGTTGGGGAGTGTTTAATCAGTATACTGAGACCGTAACATTACATCTTGATTTAGAACAATTTTCTTATGACTTCAGAAAAGAGCTGGTTAGCTATTTGTATTTCAATGGAGGGAATAATATACCTCCATATATGACTTATGATGAGAACAATATAGCTAAAACTCTAGATTCTATTGAAAGTTCGGATGGTGTGACCGACGTTGATGTCGTCAGATCTAGAATAAAGAAACATAAGTCGTTACTCGAAAAAGTGCAAAAGCGCGCTGAAAGTCTTTATCTTCCATACAAATATGAAGATGAAGATTATAAAGAGTTTCTTGATGTGAGTGGGGGAATAAGATATTACTTCGAGGTTGCTAAAAACCAGGTGATTGGCTTCGCTTTAAATGCCTTGGAAAAAATTAAAACTCGAGAAGGTCAATACGAATCATATGTTTCTGCTGTTGAAGATGTGGCTGAAATTGAAGAGCTTCTTTCACAGCATAAAGCGTATGATAATGCTTACGATAAAATTAATTATGCTGAAACGGAAAAGGAGAAAGCTTACTTAGCTATTGAGTCTGCTAACGTAGCTATTTCGGAGGCACATAAGGCGCTAAACGCAGTTGAAAAGGATATAGCGGAGTCAGAGTCCCATCTTATAACTGCTCGTTCAGAACGCTATGATGCTGAGCTAGCATTGTCAATAACTCGTGGACTGCTGCTTGAAGCGGAGTTGGATAAAGCAAACGCTGAAAAGCTTCTATTGGCTGCAAGGAAAGAATTGAATGTTGCCGCCTTTAACTACAACGAAGCCCAATCATCCTTATTGCTTGCGACAAACTCCTTAAACTCAGCATATACCAGCCTAAGTATTGCCGTTGAACTTCACCGTCAAGCAGAAATGTATATTCGTCAGGCTGAAGCTTCGGAAGTAGAATCGAAAAAGGCTCTCTTAGAAGCCCAAAATTTGATCAATTTGGCGGAGTTCACGGTACTTAGGAAAGCCAACGCCGACATCGCCAGCCACGATACCTCTTATGAATACGATGACCGTGGCCAGCTCAAAACCGAGCTGTCTGCCTTGGTCAGCTTCGGTGAGCACACTGATACGGGGGTTCAGCAATACATCGGCCGTCTGGCCACCGAACACACTTACGACAGCCTGGGCAATGTCAGGACCACCACCACTGCGGCCAACACCAATCAGGCGTCGACGAAGGAATTTGAGTACGACGTGCAGGGCAACCAGACCCGCGCTGTTGGCTTGGGTGGCGGCTCGGTTATCTACAACAACCAGAACCTTGCGGCGGTTAATATCAATGCCCTCGGGCATCGCCGTGACCGGGTGTATGACGATGAAGGGCGCTTGCGCTATGAAGTCGATGAACTGGGTTTTGTCACCAAGCACCGCTACGACGGGCTAAACCAGAAAACCACGCAGCTGCGTTATGCCAATGCGTATACCGCAAGCCGCCCAGAGGGCGAGCCGCTGACATTAGCAGCGCTGGATGCTTTCATCTCAGAAGGAGAAGGTGGGGATTTCCGCGCGCTGGATTACCGCTACAGTACCCGCGGTGAGCTTGAAACCACCACCACGTCGAGCTCGGTCGACAGCCAGACCCGTACCAACGGGGTGCACCACAATGCCTTTGGTGACAAGACGTCAACCTTTACCACCTATGTTGACGAACAGGGTGAGAGCCTGACCGTCACCAACCAACAGCACCTGTATAACGCGGCGGGCCAGCTGATGGCGAGTCGGGATGCAGAAGGGTATGTCACCGTGTATGCCTACAACGGCTACGGTGAGCTGTCGTCCCAGCGTGAAATCAAGGCACGTTATGTGGACAGCAGCGGTAACCCGCTGGTGTGGGATTGGACATCGGTAAAGGCGTGGGCAGAGACCCAACAGGGCGCCGCCCGAGAGCGCCGCACTGACTTTGCCTATGACGCTAGGGGCAACCGCCAACAGGTGACCCAGGTCGATGTAGAGTACGCTCAACATGGCGGCACTACCGTCGAGCAGGTGCGCGGCGACCTTATCACCACCACCTACCACGACCATGCCGGCCGCCAGTTTATGACCGTGCAGGAAGCCGCCCCGTCTGACCCGGCAAGCCATCTGGTAGCGGAAAACCGCACTTTGCAAGAGTACGATGCCTTGGGGCGTTTGGTCGCGAGCTGGAGCAAGCGCAAAGACTACGTAGTCTCGGGCATTGCACTCAGTGTTGACAACGAAGAGCCATCACGCTTGAGTAAACACCAACGCACTGATTACACCTATGACGCACAGGGCAACCTGATGGCGACGGAAAGTGATGGCCGTACCACCTATCAGTACTACGATGCAGACGGCAAGCTGACCCGCCGCGTGGATGCAGAAGGTAACGTCACCCATGTTGAGATGGATGCCATGAACCGCACCCAGGCAGAATGGCGCCATGTCAGTGCACCTGGGTACCAATTCCAGCAGCGCACCGAATACAACTACGACGCGACCGGTCGCCAGACCGGGACCACAGTGGTGGTGAACGGTGGTGACAACATCAGGGAGGAAGCGCGCTACAACGCCTTTGGCGAAGTGGAAGCCAAAACGCACAACGGCGTGGTGCAGGAAGCCTATGCCTATGACGGGCTGGGCCGTGTTCACACCAAAACCCTGTATGGCAGTCAGCACAATGTCATCACCAATTACCAATACAACTGGCTGGACAAGGTCACCGTCGAAACCCTGGGCGGCACCCGTACCACCACCCGGGCATATGACCTCAAGGGTAACCTGACGGGCGAGAAAGGGCCGTGGTTTGATGGCAAGCAGTCCGTTACCACCCAGACCTTCGACCGCTGGGGCAATGTACTCAAGCAAACCATGAATGGCAACACCTATGACTTTGTCTATAACCATGCCAATCAGGTGATATTGCAGACCTCGCCGTTGGAAGACAAAACCATTGTCGATGCCAACGGTCAGACGGATGACGACGCCCGCCCTCAAACCCGGATGTTCTATGACCGTCACGGTAACCGCATCGCCGTGCAGGATGCCAACGGCCACTGGCAATGGAGCAAGTATGACCTGACGGGCCAGAAACTTTGGGATAAAAACGGTGAGGGCGGCATCACCCGTTATTACCACAACATCCACGGAGAGATGGTCGGGCGCATTGCTGACGGTCAGGGGGAAGTTTACCGCTACAACAACAATGGCCAGTTGCTGACCCGCTCAAAAATTGACAACACCCAGGGCTATCTCGAGGTCTACGCCCAGTATGCCTACGACCAGGCTGGCCAGCGTTACCACGAACAGTGGTTTGGTGGGGCGGGTTATGAAATTTACACCCAGTTTGACGCCGCAGGTCGGGTGCGGGAAACCAAGGGCGCAGGCCAACACAAACGCTACACCTACGACAGTTTCGGTAACAAAGAAGCCGAAATCTGGCTTGATGGCGGTGCAGAGCAGGCCCGTAAAACCTCAGCCTATGATGCGTTCGGCAAGCTCACCACTGAGACCCTGTACGACGGCAGTGAAGTGACGCATCACTACGATAAATATGGCCAGCTGGATAACGAGTTGGATAAAAAGACTGGCGCCATCAACATCGACTATGACTACTGGGAAAATGGCTTACTCAAATCTCAGACAGCCGGGACGAAAACGGAGTCTTACCAGTACAACGCCGACGGCAAAGAGACGCGACGGGCGCTAAGTGACGGCGCAACGGCCCTGGTGACCCATACCGAATGGGACAACCTGGGGCGGATTGAGCGCATCCGCAATGAGGCGGTCAGTGCCTTCGGCCAGTCACTCAATGCGTCGACTGTCACCTACCGCTACGATGCGGTGGGGAACCGCAGAAAAATCACCACCACGGGCGAGCAGAGTAGCACCCGATGGTATCACTACGACAAAGACCACCGCATGGTGGGCTCACACACTAGTGAAAATGATTTGGAAGCCATTGTTGGTAGGCAGGATGGTGACAGAATAATCAAATACAACGACAGAGGTCAAAAACTGTCGGAGATTCGATGGGCGACTCAAAGTAACAATGATGTATCCACGATTAATAGGATTGAAGATATTTTTGGTTATGACCAGCATGGTCACCTCAACCGCATTGAAACGTATGAGAAGTCGAGATTTGGAAAAGACAAAACTCGTTTGGTGACAATACGCAACAGTAGGATGGGACAGGCTTTATCTCAGACTGAAACGAGTTATCTATATGATTATCTGGATGGAGTTTTACATAGCCGAATTGGCTCTAAAACGACTGAAACAGATTTAGGTTATCTAGATGGGCAAATGGTGTGGCAAGGGATTAGTGAAGACGGAAAATCCTCGGTAAGTCAGCGTTTTGATTACCACTATACCGGTCAAATCTATCAACAGACGACAGTCTTTCATCTGGGAGACAAAGGCGTTGATACCCTAACTTACGCATACAGCCCGAAAGACTTACAAAAAGCGACAATCACGGCCGAGAGTACCCGTAGCGGCAACGGCAGCGGGTTCAAAGCCGGCACGACCACTCATCATTACAACAATACCGGCCAGCTCACCGGCATCACCAGTACCCGGGACGAAAGCGAGCGTAAACACCTCACGGACTTCAACGGGCAAATCGCCCTGCAGCTGGATGTGGATAAAAACACGTTGCTCGCGAACCTCACGACGTCGGGCAACCCGCTGGCGGTCATTACCAAAGGCAAAGTGGATGCCGACCTGCTTGATGACAGCGGCAGCAGCGCGGGCCAACAGCCTGGTACCTATACCGTGGGTGCCAATGACACCCTACAGCGTATCGCGCAGCTGGTGTATGGCGACAGCCGCTACTGGTATCTGATTGCGGATGCCAATGGCATTTCACCGACTGAGCCACTGACTGAAGGCAAACTGCTGGTCATTCCGAACCAGCACACCCAGACCTTTAATGGCGCAGAGAGCTTTAAGCCTTACAACGAAAGTGAAGTACTGGGTAATGTGAACCCAGACCCGATTGCTTTGCCACCACCGAAGAAGAGCTGTAACCCGATTGCGATGATCGTGATGGTGGTGGTGGCAGTGGTGGTGACCATTTATACGGCAGGGGCGGCGGCAACATTGTTTGCAGGTGGTAGCTTAACGGCCGGCGGTGTCGGCGCGGCGGGCGTCGGGGCACTTGGTGGTGTTGCGGCAGGTGGTGCGGTAGTGACTACAGCAGGCGTGACGACATCTTTAGGTGCTTTGGGTCTGGCTGGAGCCGCAGCCATTGGTGGCGCTGTTGGTTCAGCGGCGTCTCAATTAGTGGGTAAGGGATTAGGGGTCGTTGATGACTTCTCTTGGGAGCAAGTTGCGCTGGGTGGTTTAACAGCTGCGGCAGCCTCCGGTATCGGCGGAGCGCTGGGTGAGTACGGTGTGTTTAATGCTAACCCTGACGCAGCGAATCTGGCATGGCGTCAAGCGGGTAATGCTGCCGTCAGCAGTGCAACTAGCTACGGTGGGAACTATTTGGGTTCAAAATTGCTGGGTGAGGACGTCTCATTCAGCTGGACCAATCTCGCGGCCTCTGCTGTAGGCTCTGTAGTCAGTGTGGGTTCCGCGCAGCTGACGAAAGGCTTAAACGTTGTCGGTGATACGATCGATAATTTTGTGAGTTCAGCAACCGCATCCGCTTTACGTGGTGAGTCTTTCAGAAGAAATGCGGGGAATATGCTTACTGACGCGTTTGGTAATGCTTTGGCTACAGCAGCGACAAGCGGGGCGAGGGAGGCTTATGACGTTGAAAGAAGTGCAGCTTTTGAAAGAGAGAAACTTAGAAATTCAATAGATGAAAACACTATCAGGCTATTGAAAACGGTAGACTTTAAGCAAAGGGAAGAGCAGCCTGGAGGGATTCTTCTCGCAAACGTTAATACACCTAAAGCGCCAAAAGGTGTAGTGCCGTCTCCTGCTAGAGTTCAAGCTGATGCCCTTTTGTATTTTGCTGAACAGCAGATAGATGTGTGGGATGTTGATGAGGAATTTGCGGCCAACTATGTGGCAACTACCTCGTATTTTGGTTATGAAACTGGATATGGTGCGTTTGGAGGTGCTGATGCCCCGCTCTATCCTGATGGAGCGACGGTTTCCCAAGAAGAAATGGATATGTGGGGAGGCGTTCTGTTTGCTAGCATGTCCGCCATCTCAGCTAAGGGGCTAGGCAAGTTAAAGGTTAACTTGGATGGTGATTACAGTTATCATTCTGCTTACAGCTTGGATAAAATTGATAATGTTGTTTCAAACAAAGTTGATTTTGAAGAGTTTGGTTCAGTATCTGTTTCTGGCAAACGACCCATAGACCTAGCGAAATCATATGAGAGCGGCATTCGAGATTTGTATGGTGATGTTCCTTTGTCTCAAAGAGTATATTTCGCACCCCATAATAAGTCAGGTGTTGGCTATGCGGATAACGTAGCTTCAATTAACGGAAGGCAAGTTGCTATTGAAGCGAAATATACTGACGATTGGGCAAATTCAATATTCAATCCTGAATCTTCGAAAGGTCAATTACCATGGGCAGCTACAGAACGAGCGAGAATGATTAATCAGGCTAAGAACTACAATTCGACATTTGATGATATTATTTATCATACAAATAGTACAGAGCTAGCTACACACTATTCTCAATTGCTAAAAGATAATGGAATTACAAACTTTAAGTTTGTAATAACGCCAGCTACAAAGTAGGTTAATTAAAATGTCAAAAGATTTAAAAAATATTTTGGGAGTTTCATCATTACCAACAGAGAGGGAAGTTCCTGGAACTATTGGAGTTGATGGTCGAGAATTCTGGTATGTAGAGGATGATGGGAAAGGAGATTTTAATAAGCTCTTTCCTAAACTTCTTACAGCGATTACTCCACCGTTACATAATAGTGGCGGTGCTATAACAGGCGGCTGTTCTCTGACTCTTCCTGATGGTAGGGTTTTTCACTCCATATCATATAAAGGTGATTTGGCTGGTTGGAAAGAACAGGTTATTCAAGGTGCAAAAGAGTTAGGTTTAGGTTTGTTTCAAGTAAGAGATGACAAGGTTGAACTTATTGATGGGAGTTGTTATTTACTTTCAGAATGTGAGGCTAATTTCTACTGATCGAGTGAATTAAAAGGACAGTAGTGAATTAAAAGGACAGTCACCATTAGAGAAAGACAGCAACTCGCTTGTCGATAATCCGCTGTTTTAAAGAGTGATTTGTCAGAAAGTTGCCCAAGTAACTAAAAGGACAGTCACCATTAGAGAAAAGCAGCAACTAATTTTTCGGTAACCTGCTGTTTTAGGAAAAATAGGGACATATATGGACGCTCCCCGAACGTCAAGCCAAACGGCTCTTGTCGTCTCACGTAACGAGACGGTATTTACGTTCTTTTTACCACTGCGTTCGGCGTTGATGCTCTGGTTTTCATTCCCCTTAAGGGAAGGTCAGTACTGACATATATCCAGGCTCGTTTCTTTGAGTAGAATGAGGCGATTTTCTCGCCTCGGCCTCTAATGAGTTCCGTACCTGACCGCCTTCAACAGACACTCGGGCTTGAAGCCCTTGTCCCGAACAGGCTTAAGCCAGGCAGGGAAAACCTTTGTTCATCAACCATGACTTGCCACAGTGGGTGAAACAGCTTGTATTATCCGCCGCCAAGCCATCTTGGTGAATGACGCCTCAGAGCAAAAGGGGGTGATTGCCTTGGTAGACTCGTGATGCTCTGTGCTTTCATCCTTGGTATACCTCCAAGAGTGGCTGCGGTTGGTAGCATTCATTCCGTTGGAGCAATATCCACATCAGCCGTGCCAGACGATGCGCGAAGGCCACAACCGCTTTGTTGTAACCACGGCGTTGAACCAGCTGATTGCCCCAGACGCTCAGTGCATCAGTTTTGTTTCTGGCGCGGCTCAAAGCGGCTCGAGCACCATGCACTAATAATGTTCGTAGGTATCGGTCACCTCGCTTGGTAATACTTCCCATGCGATGCGTATCGCCAGACGCATAAAGCTGAGGCATTAAAAGGACAGTCGCAATTAGAGAAAGACGACCAATAGAAACTACAGGGACAGTCACCATTAGAGAAAAGCAGCAACTAATTTTTCGGTAACCTGCTGTTTTAAATATTGATTTGTCAGAAAGGTGCCCAAGCGAGTCAGGCCGCTAGATTTCGCATGAAATCTGATTGAATCTGGAACTTAACTAAAAGGACAGTCACCATTAGAGAAAGACAGCAACTCACTTGTCGATAATCTGCTGTTTCAAAAGTTGCTTTGTCAGAAAGGCACTCAAGCGACTTAGGTCGCTAGATTTCGCATCAAATCTGATTAAATCTGGAAACGTAAGACAGCACAAAAACAGGCGATTGCCTGTGAGTGGATTACATCGGGGTTAAGGATAAGGTTTAGCTGCTAGGAACTACTAGTAACTAAAAGGACAGTCACCATTAGAGAAAAACAGCAATTCACTTGTTGATAATATGCTGTTTTAAAGAGTGATTTGTCAGAAAGGCACTCAAGCGACTCAGGCCGCTAAATTTCGCATGAAGTCTGATTGAATCTGGAAACGTAAGACAGCACAAAAACAGGTGATTGCCTGTGAGCGGATTGGGTTGGGGTTAAGGAGAAGGTTTAGCCGCCGGACAGTCTAAGTCCTGATATTCGTTTCCGGTTTAGTTGGGGTAATGCAGCTTTAATGGCAATGTCACTGCCCACTAGACTGCCGGATTCGATTTGGGTGCAAGCCTTAAACCAATCATCGGGTTCAATGCCGAGCCTAGAGAGAATCGGCGGTAAAGTGCTGTCGATATGGCCACGCTTGTTGTCCCTGATTTGCCTTCCTGTCCAGTCGACAAGTGCCAGATAATCCATTAATCGAAAGGGAATGCCACTGGGCATGGGGTCCCGTGGATTGCCCGCAAAGGGAAAAAGAGAGGGGGCGGTGTGTTGATCTTTTCTCAACGCTTCAATCCTTGCCTTGACGGAGGTAAAGGCGGATTGCTCTGGGGTTTCGGCAATGGTTGCACGAACAGGGTTTAAATCCACATACGCCATGGCTGCGGCCAATGCTTTTTCATCAAGCAACGCTTGGCTTTTAAAGCGGCCCTCCCAAAAGTGTCCTGTGCATTGGTCTTCCCTGTTAGCTTCAGAAGCAATGTGCTGGTTGAGCAAACGCATAAACCAACTGATGCTGGTCAATCGTTCTCGCCAGCATTGGATTATCTCCTCACAACGCTCGTGCTCGGCCTCGGAAAGCTTGTCACCGCACATAAAGCGGTTCACCAACACCGGGCCTGAATGCAATGACAGCCAACGTTCAGCAACGTTTTCCAAGGATAATGATTCTGCGTCTTCGAGATTGATGTGCAAAACGACGTGATAGTGATTACTCATAATGGCGTAAGCACAAACATCGATGCAGAATATTTTTGCGAGCATTAGCAGACGTTTTTCTATCCATTCGCGTCTGTGTTCGAAGTTCTTGTCAGTGTGTTTGTCATAGCCACAAAGAAATGACCGTCGAACGCAACGGGAAACACAGTGATAGTAGGGTGTTACTGATACATTAATCAGTGATGAACGTGCTGTCGTCATAGAAGAAGCCGATAGATTGGTATTTCCCAAAACTACATGGGGTTGAGGGAGTCGTCGCCTCAGGTTTGTCGATTTATGGTGCTCGACTCATTGGAGTGAAACTGACTGGTTTCACTTTTTCTTGAGGTGACTGTCCTCGTTCTCAGCCTATATAAATTAACTCTATCTTTCTCTAATGAGGGAGCTCAAGTAGCTCTTTTGTTGATAACAAGATTAAATATCCGTTTCCCCGTCAGAACCGGATCCTCCCGATGAACTTCCTGTTGAACCAGACCCAGAAGAGCCTGTAGAACCCCCTGTAATCAGACTTAGAGGTAAGGTTGCATGACCAAACATCCAATAATCAGCCGCACCTGAGCTTTTGGCTTCTACTGCGGCAGCGTGGACACAGTTGGTTGGTCTCCCTGGTGGTGCGTAATCTCCTGTACCGAGGTTGGTATACCCAAATCCTGCGGGGTGGAAGTCGTATCTGTCTTTGAACCATACGTCGACGGTGGAAGCGGTCCGGTTAACCTGATAATCAACCCTGTCTATACCGCCAAATGCTAATCTGAAGTTTTCGTCTGAATAATGACCCTGACGAATGAATACATTTCCTCTGTCTGCACTAGCGATAGCATTGGCGACGACTCCCCGGGCACCGGCATCCGTTTTCATCAAATTATCAAGGTTTGTGTGCTCGACAAAGTCTGCCCCACCTCCGGAGATATAGTGGTCAAGATGAGCAACGGCGAGAGGTTTGTTCCGCATCTGAATAAGTTTGGCCGCAGTTAACACACCGAGTGGTGACAGCACGGCGCAAGCACATTCCGACTTTTCTTTAATTGTGGTGGGCGGGTTCCACACCGAGACTGATCCTCCTCCTGGTAAATTGATGGTGGTTGTTATTGCTTTGCAGATGCTTCGCGCGTTGGCCCGAACCAGCGGCCAGGCGCCAATCGCAGGGTGGTTATGAGCTGGCCTACCAGGAGTATAAGGAGCTGGCGGTGGCGCATGGTTAGGAAAGCGTTGAATAAACCTGCTGCCTCCACTTTGCTGAATGACATGAGTCAGCTCATGTGCTAGCAGCTTTCTGCCGTGGTCAGTGTTGGGTTTGTATTGGTTTCTTGCGAAAACAATGTGGTTACCACAGGTGTATGCCTTTGCATGAATGTCATCGCTCGATTTTGCTGCATTTGCACCATCATGGATTCTGACATTAGAAAAACGCATACCAAACCTTGGTTCCATAAACGCTCTTGTTTGGTTATCGAGAGGTCTTCCTTGGCTTGCTAGAGTTGCAGTAACAGAGGGCGGCGCTTTAATATTGCCTTGATTCAAAGGCGATACACTTCGACGTTGTATCAAACGGGATGTCGAAGGGGCTTGTTGACAATTTGGGCAGGAGCCTCCGCAACGACATATTGAAGTGGCAGTTGGCCTTGCACCGCTCATTATTTCATTTGCGATACGATCAGCCTCTTTTTCTAGAGGATGATCGGTGGTTCCAATCGTTAACGGCGAAGGAGAGGATAATTTTGAATGCGAGAGTTGGGAGCGGGCGTTTGACAACTCCGAATTACCCTCTGCAGATTTATCATAAGTAAACAATGCGAGGTACCTTGAAGTGAACTCAGGTTTAAGTCTAGGTAGCTAGATTTCCCAACATGTCTATTTTTAGATAATCCTAAGCATGAACTCAGAAAGAAGGCCTGACGGTTGGTTATCAAGAAGCCTTTCAATTCCCGGCTTCATGCAGAACCGATCAGTTAGGCTGAGCGGTAAGCTCTAGATACTGTCTTTTCTGGTGTGGTTTAATGTTTTTACGGGTGCATAGAGTTTCTCCCCCTACACCCATACCCAAACGACCTGCAGATGCTCGCATTCAAAGGGCATCAATGCGTTTAATTCGAGGCAAATTTTACGAGGAATAGTCGTTCTATTTCCTTGGGATTTAACGAAGATGTGGGCGCATTGGAGGCCTCCCTTCGGTCGAGTTGACTGACGTTGTGCTCTTTGTTGTTCCTTTTTGATGGAGATGACTACACCTGCAAAGGAACGCCGCGATCACAACGCCAGTCAATCTCGCTGAATCCTGCATCTTCAGGTTGTTTGGGTATAAATTCCTGCAAGCATCACCACACATCATTCTGCAACGATGCAACCAGTCTCATTAATGATATTCGTGATAATTCCATGAGTGAGGATTTGTGATCATTGTTACAAAAAGGTAAACGACGGCTTGTTGGGAACGATGGATTTTCTAATATCTATCGCAAAGAAAGCGCTTTCTTTTGGGTTTAAACAAGAAGGCGCACGGAAAGTAGTTGGCTACACTCATAAAAATTAAAGATTTAGATAAGTTTTCATTGGAACGGCAGTAAGGGCAGTTCCAGTGATTGAAACGGATTATAAAACGACAAAAGGACGGCAAGATGCACAACAAGAATATCATCGCTTCTCTCGTTTGCAGTGCGTTACTGACTGCGGGTGTTCAGGCCGCAGACATTAAGCAGGGCGGAACGCTTAATGTGCCGATCATTACTACTGGTTTTGTCGAAAACTATAACCCTTACACAACAAAAGACGTTTTCCACGGCATCATGTTTGAGCCGCTGATGGTGTTCAACAACATGACTGGCGAAACAGATTTCCGCCTTGCAGAGTCTGCTGACTATTCAGACGACTTGAAAACCATCACAGTGAAAATGCGCGAAGGTCTGAAATGGTCAGACGGTTCACCACTGAGCACAGAAGACGTGGTGTTCAGCTTTGTGCTGGCGAAAGACAACCCGGCATTTGATTCAAAAGGCATCTGGTCTGGTGGTAATCTCCAATCTGTCGAAGCCAGCGATGACCGCACAGTAGTTTTTACTTTGGCAAACCCAGATTCCACCTTCCTTTGGAATCTTGAGAAATACCACATTCTGCCTGAGAAGGTTTGGTCAAAAGCGGAAAACGCCACCACCTTCACTAACCCGAATCCAATCGGGACAGGCCCAATGACGGAAGTGAAGTTCCTCAAGTCGCAGCAGATGGAACTTTGCCGTAACCCGAATTACTACCTTGAAGGCCGCCCTTATCTGGATTGTGTGAACTTCCGTTCATACAACGATAACTCTCAGGTGCAACCCGCGCTGATGAAAGGAGAAGTGGACTGGGGTTCGAACTTTATTGCAGACATTGAAACCACGTTCGTGAAGCGTGACCCAGACAACAACCATTTCTGGTATCCAGCAAACGATGCGATTCACCTTTACCTGAATACAAAGAAAGTGCCTTTCAACGATCTGAAAGTGCGCCAGGCGCTCTCGATGGCACTGGATCGTGACCTGATTGTTGATATTGCAGCCTACGGTTACCCAACGGCTAACTTCAACGCAGGTGGTATTGGTGAGCTGTATGCGCAGAACATCAATAAAGAGATCTCTGCGCAATATGCTTCTCTGACCGAATTCAACCAAGACAAAGCCAAAGCACTGCTTGATGAAGCCGGTGTGAAAGACGTCGATGGTGACGGCTACCGTGACAACCCGGACGGCTCCAAGCTGGAGTTCAATATCGAGGTGGTTAATGGCTGGACTGACTGGATTCAGGTGGTTCAGATGGTCACCGAGTTCTATGACGAAATCGGCATCAAATCGAACGTGAAAACGGTGGACTGGGCGGTCTACGACAGCAACCTCAAGCAAAGTAACTATGACGTAGCGATTAACTGGTCAATGGTGGCGACGAACCCCATCATCGCGTATCAGGAATACTTCTCTTCTTCGCGCGTAGGTAACAGCTGGCACGCGGGACACGGTGTTAACGACCCAGAAATTGATGCGCTGATCGACAGCTTCGGTCAGACCGGTTCGCCGGAAGAACAAAAAGCGATTTTGGACAAGCTGCAGGTCTTTACTGCCGAAAACCTGCCGTTTATTCCGTTGTTCTCGAACCCTACCTGGTTCCAGTACAGCACCAAGAAAATCGATGGCTGGCCAACAAAGGAAAACCCTTACGTTCAGCCAGTTTGGTACGACGGCGGTAAGCGCGTCATCATCCTCAATAACCTGCACCTGAAATAAGCGATTACGCTGAATTCATGGACTATTGAGGAGCGAATCGATGGCATTTTTATTTCGGCGATTCATATTCTATTTTTGCGCGTTTCTTATCGCGATAACGTTCAACTTTATGTTGCCACGTTTAATGCCTGGTGACCCTGTTGAAGCCTTGTTCGCGGCGGCGCAAGGGAAAATGGATCCAGCGCAAATGGATGCTGTGCGTGAAATGTACGGCTTCCTTGATGGCAACGTCTTTGAGCAATATCTGGCGTACATCAAAAGTGTGTTCACGCTGGATTTGGGACCATCAGTATTGATGTTCCCCATCAGCGTATCGGAAGTGATTGGTAATGCACTGCCTTGGACTTTGTTCCTCGCGCTTGGCTCTCTGATCGTGGCGTTGATTATTGGTGTGTCGATTGGCACCTATGCCTCTTACCGCCGCACGGGTTTTGTCGGTCAAGTGGTGCCGCCGGTATTGGCGTTTATCAGTAACTTCCCGTATGTGGTTACAGCCTTGTTCCTGTTTTACCTGTTTGGGATTAAATGGGATTTGTTGCCGATTGCATACACCTACGACCCGTCGCTGGATCCGGGGTTCAATCTGGAATTTATCGGCAGCGTGCTGAAACACGCCATCTTGCCAGTCGGCTCAATGGTCGTTGTTGGTATCGCTGCATGGGTATTCAACATGCGTAACGCCATGATTAATGTGCTTGGTGAAGACTACGTGACCATGGCGGAAGCCAAGGGCTTGAGTAGTACCCGTGTGATGTACCGCTACGCTGGTCGCAATGCGATATTACCAGTAGCGACTGCTGTGGCGATGGCGATTGGTTTTTCCTTTGCTGGTTCGATCATGACCGAAGTGGTGTTCAACTATCAGGGGCTGGGCAACATTCTATTGAAAGGCATTGTGGCGCGGGATTATCCGTTAATTCAGGCCATCTTGCTGATATTGGTGACAGCTGTGCTCACCGCGAATTTCATCGCCGACTTGTTATATGTCTGGCTTGACCCGCGCATTGCGAATTAAGGAGCGGGCACATGGATAAGACGATGGAATCGAGCCAGAACAAGCCAGTGAAACTGCCAAACAAAGGCGGGGCGATAAAGCGCGCTGGCAAAAGTATTTACGCCTTTTTCTATGGCAATCCGCCAGCGATTCTTGGCACCTTGCTGCTGACCATGGTGCTGGTCGGTGCGATATTTGCCAACGTGTTAGCGCCATATTCAGCGGAAAAACGCGTTGCGCGTCCGCATCAGCCACCGAGTGAGAAACACTTGATGGGCACCACACGAAGCGGGCGTGATGTTTACAGCCAAGTACTTTATGGTGCACGTAAAACGCTGACCGTTTCGTTGTTTGCTGGCCTGATTGCGATGGGCATTGCCGTAGCAGTGGGTGTGTCCGCTGGCTACTTCGGCGGCAAGATTGATGAAAGACTGAATTTTTTAACCAATGTGTTCTTGGTGTTTCCACAGCTCCCCTTATTGATCGTCCTGGCGGCGTTTCTGGGGCAAGTGGGCTCATTGGTGATAACGATTTTACTTGGGGTGACCTCCTGGCCTTGGGGCGCACGTGTGATTCGCGCGCAAACCATGGCAATTCGCAACAAAGAATTCATTCTGGCTGCAGAAGTCATGGGTGAATCGAAACTGCGTATTATTTTGGTCGAGATTTTACCCAACCTTGTTTCCATTGTGTTCGGCGGGTTCTTGGGTGCCGTCATTTACGCTATGGGCTCCGAAGCAGGGTTGGGTTTTTTAGGCCTGGGTGACGCGACAGAAGTGAGCTGGGGCTCCATGCTCTATTGGGCTCAAACGTCGTCGGCACTCTACACGGGCGCTTGGTGGGAAATGATGGTGCCAGCTTTGGCACTGGCAATCACCGGTGGCGCACTGGCGCTGATCAATATGTCAATTGATCAGGTCAGTAACCCGAAACTCAAAACCGGTCCACACATGAAGCTCTGGCGCAAGCTGAAAAAAGCGGCAGACAAGAGAAGGGGGTTGTAATGGCAAACTTGCTTGAAATTAACAACCTCTGCGTGGACTACGTGACGCCAAATGGCGTGGCAAGAGCCGTAAACAATGTCAGTGTGAGCATCGCCGAAGGTGAAACACTGGGTATTGCCGGTGAGTCTGGCTGCGGAAAAAGCACACTGGCGTTTGCAATTTCACGTCTTCACAAAGCACCGGCGCTGATATCAGAGGGTGAAATCCTCTACAAAGGCGAAGACGTGCTGAAGATGAATGATAAACAGCTGCGCGCATTCCGTTGGAATGAAGTGTCAGTGGTTTTTCAAAGTGCGATGAATTCTCTCAACCCTGTGATCACCATTGGTGAGCAGCTGACAGATGTGATTCTGGCGCACAAAAAGGTGTCGTTGAAACAGGCGACAGAAAAAGCGGCGGAGCTGCTGCAAATTGTAGGGATTCACCCGGATCGTCTGTCCGCATTTCCGCACCAGTTGAGTGGCGGCATGCGACAGCGCGTGGTGATTGCAGTGGCACTGGCGTTGGAACCAAAGCTCATCATCATGGATGAGCCAACGACGGCATTGGATGTTGTCGTTGAAAGGGAAATCCTGAACGAGCTTTATGATCTTAAAGCAAAGTTCGGTTTTTCCATTCTGTTCATCAGCCATGACTTGAGTCTGATGGGCGAAATTGCTGACCGTATCGGCGTGATGTATGCGGGCAACATGATTGAACTGGGCGATGCGCAAACCGTGTTCGGGGCGCCTCAGCATCCTTATACACAAGGATTGCTGTCTTCGTTTCCAACCATTCATGGTCCGAAAGAGCGTTTATACGGGATTCCGGGGAATCCGGTGAACCTGCTGAATACACCACAAGGGTGTAATTTTCAGGAACGTTGCAGCAAGTGTTTTGCGCCCTGCACTGAGCAGGATCCGCAGTTAAAACTTATCGCGCCTGAGCATCAGGTCGCGTGTCATCTGGTTTAATGAAGGAGCTTAAAATGGAAAGCAAAGAGACCCTTCTTGAAATTAAAAACCTGGTGATGGATTTTCGCATCGGGCACTCCAAGTCCAATTTGATGCGTGCGGTAAACGACGTTTCCTTTGAACTGAAAAAAGGGGAAGCGTTAGCGATTGTGGGAGAGTCTGGCTCGGGGAAAAGTACCGGTGCTCGGATCCTGACCCGTATTTATGAAAACACCGGCGGCTCGGTCACCTTCAAGGGTAGGCCGCTGGCGGAATACATCAAGGAAAACGGTGAGCTGGAATATGCGCGACAAGTGCAAATGATTTTCCAGGACCCGTTTGGCTCCTTGAATCCGGTACACAATATTCATCATCACATTGCGCGTCCGCTCTTGATCCACAAGCGTGCGACCAAGCAAAATGTGACGGAGAAAGTGTACGAATTGCTCGAACTGGTGGGCTTGTCTCCGGTGGTAGAAACCGCAGAGAAATTCCCGCACGAGTTGAGTGGCGGCCAGCGTCAGCGTGTAGCAATTGCAAGAGCCATTGCTGTCGACCCCGAAGTGATTCTGGCCGATGAACCGATTTCTATGCTGGACGTTTCAGTACGTCTGGGCATTCTGAACTTAATGGCCGATCTCAAAGAGCAACACGGGATCGCCTTTATGTACATAACGCATGATATTGCCACCGCGCGGTATTTTGCAGAAAAAACGGCCGTCATGTATGTCGGTCATATGGTGGAGTGGGGCGATAGCGACAGCGTGACGCAGACACCCCAGCACCCTTACTCGAAATTGCTGCTGTCAGCCGTGCCAGAAGTGGGACGTGCAGGACGCCGCGATCTATCGGTTAAAAAGGGCGAGATACCGCTGTGGAAACCCAGTAGTGTCGGATGTCCGTTCGCTTCGCGTTGCCCAATTGCGACGGAAGCGTGCACACAATCCATGCCTGAGGCGACGGAAGTCAAACCAGGACATTACGCGAGGTGTCACCACCTCTAAGGCTATAAGGCCCTAACTAAGCGTAAACTTTTTATCGACCTCCCGGTGATGGTTGAAAAACCCACCGGGAAATTTTGAAATCAAAAAGAAAGCGCTTTCTTTTTAGGAACCAAGAAATATGGAACATTGTTTTAAACTGGCAAGTACCCCTGTTAGGGGGCAATTCGTAGACGTAAATGGCGAACGTTTTTATCGCATCGAGAATGTGGATCAAATGCCTGCATTCTTTATGAGTGTGGTGTCTGCCAATGATCACTGGTTGTTTGCGTCGTCGACCGGATGTTTGTCAGCAGGCCGTGGCAACCCTGAAAACGCCCTGTTTCCGTACCGCTCAGTGGATATGATCCATGAGAATGCTGAAAACACCGGCCCGAAAACCTTCATCCGCCTTGAAGATGAGGTGGGTGATGTCGTGACATGGGAACCTTTCAATCCACAGCACAATGGTAAGTACCGCGTTATCCGTAATCTTTATAAAAATATTACGGGCGATAAAGTGGTGTTTGAAGAGATCAACCCAACACTGCGCTTGACCTTCAAATATACCTGGCAGAGCGGCAACACCTATGGTTTTGTGCGCCGTGCTGAACTGAGTGACTTCTCAGGGACTTCGCGCAAGATTGAAATCTTGGACGGTGTACAGAACATCCTGCCAAATGGTGCGCCAATGGTGGCACTGCAAAAGAGCAGTGCGTTGGTGGATGCCTACAAATGGAATGAGCGCGTTCAAGATACCACGCTGGCGCTCTACACCATGTATGCAAAGCTCAGTGACCGTGCAGACCCTGCAGAAGCGCTAACTGCAAATACGGTTTTCTGCATCGACAACGATGACGTTGAAGTGCTGCTCAGCAGTCAGCAAGTCCCGGCTTTCCGTCGTGGTGACATCATTGAAAGCGAAACGCTGACACGCGGTGTTCGTGGTGCTTACTTCATCCACAAATTGATCGATCTGGGAGCTAATGAGACTAACGATTGGCTGTTTGTTATCGACATCGAAAAAGATCACGCAGGTGTGGTTGTTTTGCGTAACGAGCAAAAAGACCAGCAATCACTGCGCGAAAAAGTAGAGCAAGATTGTGCGAAAAACCACGAAGAGTTGGTTTCTCTCATTTCAGCGGTAGATGGCTGGCAGTTCTCTGAAGAAGAAGCCACCAGTAACCACCACTACGCGAACGTACTGTTCAACAGCATGCGTGGCGGTGTGTTTGAGCAAGGCTATAACCTGCGCAAAGATGACGTGCTGCAAACTGCAGAAAATACAAACAAGAAAGTGGTACTGCGTAACAAAGCGTTTTATGACGCACTGCCTGCAACATTTACCCATGAAGAGTTGGTAAAACGCGCAGAGCAGGCGGATGACATTCAGTTGCTGCGTCTTTGCTACGAGTACCTGCCATTGACGTTTGGTCGTCGTCACGGTGACCCAAGCCGCCCTTGGAACCACTACGACATCAAAGTGAAAGACAAAGAAGGCAATCCGCTACTGGCGTATCAGGGTAACTGGCGTGACATTTTCCAGAACTGGGAAGCATTGGCGCTGAGCTATCCGGGCTACCTGCGCTCGTTCATCGCTAAATTCGTGAATGCCTCAACGATCGATGGTTACAACCCATACCGCATTACCAAAGATGGTATCGACTGGGAAGTGCTGGAGCCGGAAGACCCATGGAGCAACATCGGTTACTGGGGTGATCACCAGATCATCTACCTGCTGAAGTTCCTGGAATGGTCCGAGCGTTTTGAACCTGCACAGCTGACAGCAAACCTGTCCCGCGAAATCTACAGCTATGCCAACGTGCCATACCGCATCGGAGACACGCGCACGCTGTTCTCAAACCCGAAGGACACAGTGACGTTTGATACCGAGCTGCACAAGAAGACAGAAAAGCTGAGCGAGATGATCGGTAGCGATGGTCGTCTGCTATTGGATTCAGACAAAGAAGTGTACCTCGTCAACCTCTCTGAGAAGCTGCTGGTGCCGTTGTTGTCGAAACTGGGTAACTGGGTCGTCGATGGGGGTATTTGGCTCAATACGCAGCGTCCTGAGTGGAATGACGCCAATAATGCGATTGTAGGTAACGGTCTGTCGATGGTAACGCTGTACTACATGCGTCGTTATGTTGAGTTCATGCAAGCACTGTTTGCACAAGCACCGGAAAAAGTGCGCATTTCTAATGAAGTAGCAACCTGGTTGAAAGAGACCAGCGAAATCCTGAGCAAAACGCTGCTTGATGTGAAGAAGAAAACGATCACTCGCCAGACCAAGCATAAGTTGCTGACCGAGTTGGTGGATGCGGCGAGCCGCTTCCGTCATCAGGTTTACCAACAGCAAGGCTTCAGCGGTAAAACATTGGTTAACAAGCACGACATTGAAGCGCTGTTGAACACCAGTTTGGATCTGCTGCACAGCAGTACTCAGCGTAACCTGCGCGAAGATGGTTTGTTCAATGCCTACAACGTGGTTCAGTACAACAGCGAGTCATTGGATTCCCTGCCGCTGTACCCAATGTTGGAAGGTCAGGTCGCAGCCCTGAGTTCTGGCGCACTGAGCGGCGCTCAAGCTGTATCTCTGCTGGACAACCTGTTCAACAGTGAGATGTACCGTGAAGACCAGAAATCCTTCATGCTGTATCCGGATCGCGAACTGGCAGGATTCAGCCGCCGTAACTGCATCGAAGCGGAAGCGGTTCGCAAGAACGATCTGCTGCGTGATATGAACAAGCGCGGTGACAAGCGAGTGGTGTACGCAGACCTTGATGGCGTATTCCACTTCAACGCTATGTTTGAAAATTCAGGTGCATTGAAGGCAACACTGGATTCAGTTCGCGCAGACTACCCGCAAATGTCAGACGAGCAATACGAAAACGTGCTGGCGTTGTACGAGTCTGTATTTAACCACCGCGAGTTCACCGGTCGTTCCGGTACCATGTTTGGTTACGAAGGTCTGGGTTGTATCTACTGGCACATGGTGTCCAAGCTGCTGCTGGCGGTTCAGGAAGTTTACTTCGCAAGCTGGAAAGAAAACCCACACAGCGCGGAAACCCGTAAACTTGCGGATTACTACTACCGAGTACGTGAAGGGATTGGCTTCAACAAAACACCAACGGAATACGGTGCATTCCCGGTTGACCCGTACTCACACACACCAAAACATGCGGGCGCCCAACAGCCTGGTATGACAGGTCAGGTGAAAGAAGAGATCATCACCCGATTTGGTGAGCTTGGTGTACTGGTGGAAAATGGCGCGATCACCATTTCTCCGTCACTGCTGTTCGAACGCGAGTTCTCAAGCAAAGAAGCAGAGTTCCCGTATGTGGACATGCAAGGTGAGCAGAGAAGCATTGCGCTGAATGCAGGTGAACTGGCGTTTACTTACTGTCAGGTACCGTTTGTTTACCGCTTGAACGACAGCGGAAATACTAAGATCGTGGTGACGCTGACCTCTGGTGATGTGCTTTCCATCGAAGATAACAAGATGCCGGAATCTGTTTGTAAGAAGCTATTCAGCCGTACCGGTGAAATCGCACAAATCATTGTTGATGTACCGCGCAGCAAACTGAACCCTGCCGGTTAATGACAACTGTGAAAACAAAAACAGCCGCATCATGCGGCTGTTTTTTTATCTGTGGTTTGATGTACCAACGGTTTTTAAGCCGTAGTGACCTCAGCTGTAGACAGTGTTTTCACTGAGCCGCGTTCCATCAGAGTAGGGAACAAACGGGTGTTGATGTTAGAGAGAGGCTTGCCTTCCAGCATATTCAAAACACCACGGGCAGCCTGACACGCCATGTCTTCCAGGGGAAAATGGATTGTGGTGAGGCTTGGCGTCATGTATTGGCTGTAGGTGTGGTTATCGAATCCAACAATGGAGATGTCTTCGCCTACTTTCATGCCACGGTCATGGCAAACACCGTAAGCGGCCAGAGCGATACTGTCGTTCAAGCAGAATATGCTGGTAATACTGTTATCGCGATCCATCAGACGGCGAACTGCTTTGTCATTGCCATCGTGGTCAAATCGACCTTCAACCACCAGATTCTGATCGTATTCGATACCATATTTTTCCAGCGCATTGCGGTAACCTTGAAGGCGCTCGCGGCTGTCTATCTTGCTGAGCTGGCCGGTGACACAACCAATGCGGCGATGACCGTTTTTAATCAGATGCTCGGTGGCAATATAGCCACCCCACTCATTGTCCATGCAGATACATTGATCTGAGATTTCAGGGATATAGCGGTTCATCAGCATGGTCGCAGGTGTTTTTTCCACAATCTGTAGGATGTCAGCGTCGCTCATCATGTCTGAAGTCAGCACCAAACCGTCGATCTTTTTCGCATTCAGAAAGCAGATAGACTCCTGTTCTTCATCATAGTTTTCGTGGCCACTGGTGATGATGAGGTGATAATTCTTCTGACGAACCACTTTTTCGACATGGTGCATCAAAGGGCCAAAGTAGGGGCCATCAAAGGTACCTACCAGCATCCCGATACTGTGCGACTTGTTCGACGCCAATGCCTGAGCAAAGGCATTAGGCTGATAGCCGAGTTTCTCGATGGCATCGAATACTTTCACGCGGTTTTTTTCCTTCACCGACTTGTGACCATTCAATGCCCGTGACACGGTGGACTGGGAAACATTTGCCAGCTCTGCCACTTCTTTAATGGTAATCAACGAGCTCTTCCTTTCATTTACTTGATGTTGCACGCCGTGATTTTATTGCCTTCCATTGCTATGAAAGTGCTTTCTTAAGTGATGACTAATGGAAGCGAATCTTCGTCATAAATCTAGGGTCAGTCGAGTTCGCAACTTTATTCATTTGGCGCAGCTATTTTTTCAAATAGGGTAAGTTTTGCCACGAAATGCGACGCATTGCCAAATAGAAAGGCTTTGCATTGCTCACAAATGTTCAGTAATTAACACTTTTGATACTGAAGTGCTCAATTATGAGTCACCGATTTCACTGAAAGCGCTTTCATAATTATAGTTCAGCCAAAGCGTCTTCAATCGAAAACTGGCTGAACACTTTAATGCCGTGCTGTCTGAGTAATGCGGTGGTCACACCATGACCGGGAATTTTGTTGCCAGCAAACTCGCCGCTATAGACAAGGGAGCTGCCGCAGGAAGGACTGGATTCAGTCAACACGGCGATCTTAATGCCATGTTGCTGGCAAAGTGCGAGGGTTTGACGGGCACCGGAGATAAAGGCGTCTGTCACATCTAACTGCTGGACGGAAATGACTTTTCCTGTACCGGCAATCACCGCATCGCCATCGGCAACATCGATTTCAGCTGGCGGGCGCGGGGTAGGAAGGCCTCCGGCGACCTCAGGGCAGAATGTGATCACTTTTGCCTGTTGTGTTAACCGTTGAAATGCTTCAGATTCTTGAAGAAGGGCATTGCCGTCATAACGGACTTTCTGGCCCATTAGACAGGCACTGACCAGCACTTTTTTCATAGAGGTTCGTGTGGTTTTGAAATGGTTAACGGTGATGGTATCGGATCTGGATTGAAGAGAAACAGACTTTTTTTCACAGTAGAGTTGAGGAAATGTGAAATCGGTCAAATAATTAGTCTTACCCCTGTGAGATCCAAACCAATAGATGGTGATGTGCGCGAAGGGGAACACGGAGGGAGAGCCAAACCATGTCTGAAATGCTGCATCAGTATCCAATTATCAACGGACGCGAAATCCACGTTCGTGCATGGAACCCTGAAGGCGGGGAGACAGTGATTTGCTGGCATGGCTTGGCACGCAACAGCATCGATTTTGTTGAACTCGGGGATGAGCTGGCTTCAAGAGGCTACCGGGTACTTGCACCTGATACCCTTGGACGAGGGCTTTCTCAGTGGGCGGATAATCCGAAAACCGAATACAGCTACGCCAACTACATTGATATGGCTGTGAAACTGATGGACTTCTATTGTTGCGATAAAGTGCATTGGGTTGGTACAAGTATGGGCGGTTTGATTGGCATGTTGATCGCGTCCAGCCCTGATTTCGGTGCTCGGATTACCACATTGGTGCTTAACGATATTGGCCCGGAAGTGCCGCAAGATGCGTTAGAGCGTATCGTTAATTACGTGCAGAAACCCATCGCATTCCGTCGCTATAACGAAATTAACCAATATCTCCAAACGCTATATCAACCATTTGGTCCCCACACTTGCGAACAATGGCACACCATGATTTCGGCTTCTGTTCGCAGGCTGGAAAACGGTGACTACACCACGCACTATGATCCCCAAATTCTGGCGCAGTACGATCCCAACTCTCCGCCGATGAATCTCTGGCGACATTTTGGGAACCTGAATTTGCCGTTAATGCTGATGCACGGTTTGCACTCAGACGTGCTCACCAAAGGCATAGTGAAAAAAATGCGGGAAGTTCAGCCGGAAATGGCCGTAAATTACTACCTGGGGTGTGGGCATGCGCCTAACCTGTTCTACAAGTCATACCGACATGATGTCGAACACTTTATTGAAGCGCATCCCATCGAGCAGGAAGTCAGCCAGGAACGGAATGCTGGCTGATTCCCCAAGCTTCTGCGAGGTTACTTTGAAGCCCAAAGGTGGAGCAACTCAGTTGCGATCGTCGCCCCGGCTAACGCTGTAATTTCGCTATTGTCGAAAGGCGGGCTGACTTCCACTACATCCATCCCAACCAGATTGATACCGCGCAATCCACGCAAGATCCTCAATGCTTTATCGGAGGTTATTCCACCTATCACCGGCGTGCCTGTGCCGGGGGCAAAGGCGGGATCAAGGCAATCGATATCAAAAGTAATGTACGCGGGCTTTCCGCCTACCAAAGCTTTGACATGATTGGCGATTTCATCCGGCGTCATGTCATTGGCGGCTTCCGCACAAATCACGTTAAACGCATGGTGGTCTCTGTCGTAATCTGTCCGGATCCCAATTTGTACTGAAGCTGATGGGTCAATCAGCCCCTCTTTGGGCGCGTGATAGAACATGGTGCCATGGTCGTACTTGCTGCCTTGGCTGTATGTATCGGTATGGGCATCGAAATGAATGAGCGCCATTTCACCATGCTTGGCGTGATGTGCGCGAAGCAGAGGAAGGGTGACGAAATGATCTCCGCCCAGAGTTAGCATGGCTTTGCCTGTGGTGAGAATGTCATTCGCTGCACTGGTTGCCATATTGAGGAAATCTTCGCTGTCACCACAGGTAAAAATTAAATCTCCGGCATCAACGATATTGCATCGCTCACGAAGATCGAATGGCCAAGGGTAGCGAAACCCTTCCCACGCGAGATTCACCGACGCACGCCTGATGGCATCAGGCCCTAAACGCGTGCCTGAGCGTCCGGTTGTTGCCATGTCATACGGCATACCCAAAACCACCAAATCGGCGGCGGTATCTCTTGGATCTTTAACCATGGGCAGGCGAAGAAACGAATAGGGATTGGAATACAATGAATCATCTTTTCTTGAAAATACGTCTTCCATACCAGCTTCTCTAGTGGCTAATGATTGTTTGGTCATTATTTCTACAAATTAGCAGGTGGGGCAAATGCCTATGTCTATTTTCTGCACCAGCGAACAATTCACCGAAAAGTTTGTGCACTTAAAAAATTGAAGCGGCTTGTTGAATCCAGCATCTTCAGATTGTCTGGGTGTAAGCATTAAACACAAATTGTGACCGCACCGTGCTTGTCCCTGAACAAATAAAAAACGTCATGCCAATGCCCAACTTACTGGTCTATAAAGAAGTCAGTTCAAATCACAGGAGACAGGGACATGGCAACAACAAGACGCAACAAGAAGCCTAAAGTTTGTTTGGTGCTGCAAGGTGGCGGCGCTCTAGGGGCGTATCATATTGGTGCTTATGAAGCGATGAAAGAAGCGGGGTTTGAGCCAGACTGGTTTGCAGGTATTTCTATTGGCGCGTTGAATTCAGCGGTGTTGGCGGGGAATAAGCCCGAAGACAGATTAGGCAAACTGGAAGCTTTTTGGGAACGCATCTCGCGTCCAGATACCGATGCAAATATTCCATCGTCACTGGCGATGGCATTCAACACCATGAGTGCTTCTTCAGCACTGATGTTTGGTCAGCCAGATTTCTTTACACCGCGCCCGATTAATCCTTGGCTCGCCCCTCCGGGTGAAGCGGCAACCAGTTTCTACGATACTTCACCGCTTTTCAAAACCTTGGCTGAACTCGCTGACTTTGAGCTGATCAATCAAAACAAAACCCGTTTAACCGTCGGTGCGACCCGTGTGACAGATGGCGAATTGGTGTTCTTTGACAGCAAAACAGACGAAATTGAACCGGCCCACGCGGTGGCAAGCGGCTCCTTGCCTCCAGGCTTCCCTGCCACTCAGATTGGGGAAGAATACTTCTGGGATGGCGGTGTAGTTTCGAACACACCAGTGAATGGCATTTTGGATCTGGCGGGCGATGATGAACTGCTGATTTTCATGGTCGACCTTTGGAACGCGAATGGAGAGTTGCCGAAAACCATGAGTGAAGTGCTGTGGCGCGAGAAGGAAATTCAATATGCCAGCCGTACCAGCGAGCACGTAGAAGCTTTGATTGCCAAACGCAATCTCGACCATGTGCTGAAAACCTCCCCAGAACTGGTAGGCAGCGCGCAAGTACCGGATGTGAAGACACTGAAAGTCGGCAATAAGATAGATATCGTACACATCACTTTCGATCCGCTGCAGGGGCACATTCCACTCAGCGATGCGGAGTTCTCCCGCCGTTCTATCCGCTTACGCCGCGAATGCGGCTATAACGACATGAAACAGGCACTGGAAGAGTCTCCATGGACACAACCTAATGAAGGTTTACCCTGTCATTTCCACCAACGCCAGTTTGAAGGATGTTGGGTAGAAGGCAACAAAGTGGCAGGCAATAAGCTCGACAAAGCTTCCTAGAAAAACACAACCAGCGGGACGAATGTGCCCGCTGGAATTCTTCCTTCCAGTCTTGATGACTAAACATTCCTTCTTTTCCTCCCTAGGCATACTAATTACCAGACACTGCAATAAAAAGAATATTAGGCCTTGGATAAGGAAGTCGAATCGATGCTCAAAAGCATCCTTTATTGGATGGCGGAGTTCATTGCATATGATGACAATTCACCGTATCAGCTGTCACAGGTCGAATACTGCGGTGAACTGCTCAATACCTTTGCCGGTAACGTGATGTTGTCAGGAAAAAAGCGGATAGATCTTGGGTGGATGCGCAAGTGAAAGCTTTGGTTCTGGCGTTGAACGACTTGAACAAACAATGCGGTGAATGCCTGATAGAAACCGATCAGCGTGAAGGTATTTGTGAGCTGATATTCTATGTTGTCGCTCAGGCAGGGCACAGTGTCGAAGAAGACATCACTGAAAACTGGCGTGAGTGGTGAATTGCTTGTCACTTTCAAAACGTCTTCTCTTGAGTTTGGTGCACTTTATTACCGTCATTTTTCTCTGGTATCTGGCGCTGGGCGTGGTGTTAGGTTTGGGGTTCAAATCAGACTGGAACCTGTTTGATTACGGATTAACAACAATTGTTGCTGTCAGTTTGCTTTTACTTGGCTTGCCGTCCGTACTTGTTTCGTTTGTCGATACTGATCTCCCCACTTGGGTCTTTCCCCTTATTGTTTCGATTCAACTTATTTACGGGTTCTTACAAGTCAATCTTGTTTCAATCCTCCTGCAACGTAGAAACCGCAAAATCAATAAGATAGAGTAACCTGCATCAGACATGCTTAAAGGTGTATTATGCGCATTCAATATCTCCCTGACTCTGAGGTTAATGCATCCATTGATGCGAAAATTCGAGCATTACTCAGCAAGAGTTTTCTAAACAATAATGATTCAGAGCATTTTGCCCAACACCGTTACTACAAAGAAATGCCTCAACACCGATATATGGCTTGGGAAGGGGATGAACTCGCTGCGCATATTGCCGTTCACGAAAAACAGGTGTCTATTGATGGAATTGAGTATTCCATTGCGGGTATTGCGGAAGTTTGTGTCAATCAGGCATTTCGTGGTCAGGGGCTGGTCAAGCAGATACTCAAAGAAGTGCATCAGCACAGATTGGCTGCAGGAGATGATTTTGCATTGTTGTTTGGGGAAGCAGAGATTTACAGCTCCAGCGGCTATGAAACGACGACAAATGTCCTCATGCATAACCCGGAAAATGGGTGGATATTGGCTGGAAAAACCATGGCGAAAAGTCTGAACAAAGTCTGGCCATCAGGCGACGTAAAGCTGTTGGGGCTGCCATTTTAACCGATGAACTTAGCGCTTTTTGATTTTGATGGCACCATCACCACGGAAGATACCTTCACCGCGTTTCTTTTCTACGCGACCCCAAAACGTCGGCTCGCGATAGGTTTTGCGTTGGTTTGGCCAGTTATTTTGCTATACAAGCTTGGCCTTCTGCCTGCCAGAAAAACACGCCCAGTGCTTGCATATGTCGCGTTTTGGCGTCGATGCGAAGAAGACGTTGATCTGATTGCCAAGCGCTTTGCTGCCGAGTATCTGACAACCGTATTAAGGCCTGATGCGATGAAAACGCTTGCCAACCATACGGCAAGTGGTGACGACGTTTATCTGGTGTCTGCCACGCTGAATATCTACCTCCGCCATTTTTGCCAACAGCACGGTATCAAGCTGCTTTGCAGTACCATGGAAGTTAAAAATGGCAGGTTCACAGGTCGATATGTGATTGGTGATTGTAGTTGCGAAAACAAAGCTGTTGCAGTCCAGAAAACGGTAGATCTTAACGGATATTCCCAAGTCTATGCTTATGGGGATACTGACGAAGATCTACCTATGCTTGCCTTAGCGGATGTGAAGTACTTATGTGGAAATAGAATCAGTACTAACCAATAACAGGCAGTTTGTCCCAGGTTCTCGGGTGTAAAAGTTCACACCCATTTTCCGTGATCACAATGTTGTCTTCGTGCACCATCATGCGGTTCGGGGCAAATGCCATGCCTGGTTCCAAGGTAAGCACCATACCGGGCTTTAGCACCACATCCCCTTTAGGAATAAAAGAGGGCCACTCTGTCAGTTGCATGCCAAGACCGTGGCCCATTCTCCCAACATCGTTGCCAAGTGCGCCCGCTTTTTCTAGTACTGACCACATGGCTTGCCACACCTCGCCAGTCGTGCGACCCGGTTGGGCAGCGCGTAGACCTGCTTCCGTGGCAGCATAAACGGCATCATAGGCGTCAGTTGTTTCTTTGGTTGCACTACCCAGCGCGTAGTTTCGGTCAAAATCGCAGAAATAGCCGTCAAAGTTGGCACCCGTGTCGATAATGAGTACATCACCTTCTGCAAGTACACGGTCGGTAGGACCCATGATGATACTGCCGTACCCTGCGCGGCCAGAGCCTGAAATAAGATACGGACACGAATCCGCGCCAAGCCTGAGCATTTCTAAATGCATTACTTTACACGCTTCTCTTTCAGTAACGCCCACAGATAAGTGTTGTCGTAGGTAGTCAAAGGCTGCGGCGGCGATATTGCATGAGAATCGGATCTTCTCTATCTCTGCTTTGGATTTAACGCTTCTTATGGTCTGGATAATGTTCGATACATCTACCCAGGAGTGATGTGACAGCAATTTCTGAAGCGAGGCGAAGTTGTTCGCCGGCATGCGTAAATGGGTTTCCGGCCCCAGCATGGCGCCAATACGGCGAAACCGTGTGCTGACTTCATGCAGTGTCGTGGCGAGCAGGCTGATGCCATCATCCTCAGGCCTGGGCGAGGGCCAGCTTCGCACATCCGTTATCCAGGTGAGTTCAAAACCAGAAACGCCAATTTCAGGGACGACCGCAATGGGCTTTCCTTCGGCAGGAACAACCAGAAACCAAGGTCGGGTAGGGCTTTCCCAGAACTGCGATATAAAACCACTGAAATAGCGAAACTCAGCCTCAGTTGTGAAGAAAACGGCATCAAGTTGTTTTCCCCTCATCTGCTTTTGTAGCTCACATGTGCGCAATTCGAATTCACGTTGAGCAAAGCCTCTGGCTGGTGGATTCAGTGGCGATAGCGGCATTACTTTGTTCTCCTTGGTTATCTGGTTTTACTTACTGAATAGTATGTCTCTCGGGAAAAGCGCAATTTCTGGTAAGAAAATCAGCAATGCTGACATCACCAACAGAATGAGGAAGAAGGGCAAGGTGCCACGAATAACCTCAAGATACGGACGCTGAAAAATCGCGATTGCAGTGAAGATGTCGCAACCGAAAGGGGGTGTTGCAGAACCAATCGCCATTTGCAGGGTGATAAGCACGCCTACGTGGACTGGATCTAGCCCGGCTGCATCAACAATTGGGGCGAAAATAGGTGTTAGGATCAGCAGTATCACCAGAGAGTCGACGAACATACAGCCGACAAAAAACGCCAACGCGATAACAAACAGAATGTATTCATGAGAAGCGCTGCTGAGATCTAACGGAGCCAGCAAGTCCTGCGGAATTTGTTCGAACGAGATGTACCAAGAAAAAGCCTGTCCAATCCCAACCAAAACAAATACGACCGCGGTAATCAGGCCCGTGCTTAATGCAGCATCAAGTACATCCTTGGTACCTAGAATTCGGTAAAACACACACTCAACGACAATAGCGTAGAGTACGGCGAAGGACGCCGCTTCTGTTGGTGTGACAATACCTGAATAGATTCCGCCAATGATCAGTGCAGGGAAGCCTAAAGGAAGGATAGATTTTCTAATGGCTTCCATTTTTTCTTCACGGTTAGTTTCTTCAACCAAGCTGATGCTGTCTGCATGTTTGCGGCTATAAACGTAGCTGTAAGTGGCAAAGAAGATAGTGAGGACAATGCCGGGCCCAATGCCCGCAATGAAGAGCTCACCGACACTGGCATTGGCAAGCGTGCCATACAGAATCAAACCGATACTGGGCGGGATCAAAAAAGCAATGTCGCTGGCGTTGATGATAAGTGCCATGACAAAGCTGTCTTTGTAGCCAGCTTGCAGCAATTTAGGCCGCATGATTTGTCCCACGGATACAACGGTCGCCTGTGTAGAGCCAGAGACAGAACCAAATAATGTACAACTGATGCAGGTGGTAATCGGCAAGCCGCCCTTTAAGTGGCCTACAAAAGCCTGAATCAGACCGAGCAGATTATTGGCAGTGTGGCCGCGGGTCATGATGTCTGCAGCGAAGATGAACATAGGCACGGCGATAAGCGCGTTGGGGGAAATTCCCGTCACCATTTGCTGGATGAGCACTTCAGGATCGACGAGCGAAAAATGAAGCAGGCCTATTAAGGCGCCGATTGCCAGTGGCACAACCATCGGGAAGCTGAGGAAAAGCAGCACAATCATCACGGAAACGAGCGTGAATGTGATGACATAAATATCGAGTTCACCCGCGACGATGTCAGATAAGAATTGGATGATGCCGTTCATTAGAGTGCTCCCATACTGTCTGTTTCTTCTTCCTCAGTGACGTCCAAAGAAACGTAGATTTCCGGGTGAAGGAGGTTCATGGCAAAACTCATGGCGTACTGAAGACCGGCCATCGCGAATCCAATCGGAATAATGGCGTAGATGTAATACACCGGAAATTGAAGCGCTGGGCTGAGCCTGTTAATGCTTTTGAGTTCAGCGACATAAAACACAGACAGGTACGCCAGGTAGAACAGCAAAAGGGCACTAAAAAGGGCAATGATAGTGGTCAGCAGTTTTCTGGCTTTGTAGCCAAGCGCGTCATATAGCGCGGTCATTCGGATGTTACGTCCTTTCCGAACAGCATAGGCAAAGCCGATGAATGTCACGCCAACAATCAGGAATTGATTAAGCTCTTCGGAAAAGAAAATACTTTTATTGAAGGCGTACCGTCCAATAGCGTTGGCGGTAGAATTTACCATCATGGCAATGATGCCGCTGATAATTAGAACGCGTTCCAACTGCTCAGTAAACGCACTGACTTTCTTCAACAGATGTTTCATAAAACGTCCCACATCTTGTCTGCTTGCCTCAGAGAAAGGCAAATGTGCCTTCAAAGAGCGCATCACAGTGCTCCCTGAAGGCAACCGATTATTGTTGTGAAGCCGCGACTTTCACTTCCTGAATCAGACTTTCGAGAATGGCTTTGGCCTCTTTTCTGGCTGCTGCTTGTTCTTCGGCGGGATAGGCATTTGCGACCACGTCGAAGTAAGTCTCATGCAAGTTTTTGCTCAGCTGCTTAAATCTCTCGCGCTCTTCCTCATTGAGCTTCACGACCTGCATATTCGGACGTTCGGCCATAATTTTGTTGAGGTTCTCTTGGTTGATTCGCAGCTGATAGTCATAAGCGGCTTTGTCGGCTTCCTTGATCGCTTTTCTCACCATGGCTTGTTTTTCAGACGCGAGTTCGCTGAACCATTTGCTGTTGGTGGAAACCGTGCTGACGTATGGTTGCTGGCCCGGGAACATTAGGTAATCCTGTACTTCATGCCATTTTGCGTTGTAGATGAAGTAGATAGGGTTAACCATGCCATCAATGGTTTTTAGTTGAAGAGAGCCATATACCTCGCCCCAAGACAATGGAGTTGGTGTCGCCCCAAACGTTTTATAGGTTTCAACCGGGATGGTTGAAGTGAAGGTTCGGATCTTTTGGTCAGCGAAATCTTCGGGTGTGCGAATGGCTTTGTTGGCACCCCAAACCATTTCGCCTTCAGACATCATTGAAAGCAACTTCAGGTTGACGTTCTCAAACTTGGCGGCAAGGTTTTCATAAATGGTCGGGCTTCCAGTCAGTACTTTATGGGTCACCGCTTCATCTGTCCCAAGTACGTAGGGAAGGCTGACCGCTTGCACTTCTGGGACATAAGAGCCAAGGTGTCCAGAACCCACAGACACGAATTGAATGGTGCCCTTGGCTGCCAGTTCAACGATGTCATTCTCGGTGCCTAGTTGACCGTAATAGTAAATACGGACGCGTATATCTCCGTCAGACTCTTTCTTGATCACCTCCGCGAACTTTTGCGCGTAGATGTCTTGCACGTCGGTTTTGTCCTCTTCAGACGCAAACTTCCACGTTTCTGCCTGAGCACTGAAAATCATGCCAAGACTCAATAACATAATGCCAAATTGCTTCATCCTTACATTCCTCGTATGTCGAAATTCAGACAGCACTATCCCTCGCAAGATGGCGATTCCACTTGCGGTTTTTGTGCTTTTGGAGCTGTGCCCTATGAAGAGCGGGAGTCACTTATGAGAGGTCAGCCATTGGGCCTACCAAGTCGGTCTTTGACCAGTTGGACCCAATAACGGGCACCCAAAGGCAGGATGCTGTCATTGAAGTCGTATTTAGGGTTGTGGAGGGCACAGCCTCCTACCGATTCTGTGCCATTTCCCAACAGCACATAACAACCGGGTTTGACTCTCAGCATGCTGGAGAAATCTTCTGAGATTGTCAGTGGCTCGCAACGCGCATTGACCTTGCCTTTACCAAGCACTTTTTCCGCAGCCTCCACCGCATAGGCCGTTTGCAGTGGTGAATTGACGGTAGGATAAAAGGTATTTGTGAATTGAAAGGTGTGTTTTGCGCCTGCTGATTCACAAATGCCGGCAACGATTTGTTTCATTCGCTGCTCGATGTGTTCCAGCGTTTTCTCGGTGAAACAGCGACAGTCGCCTTTGATCGTTACCTTACCGGGGAGCACATTGACGGTGCCATCAGTAACAAACTCTGTTGCTGAAATCACAGCCGTTTCACTGATCGCGCTGAGATTGCGGGACACGATAGTTTGTAATGCAAGAATGACCTGCGCGCCGGTGACAAGCGGATCAACACCTTGATGGGGAAGGGCTGCATGACCACCAACGCCTTCGATGTTGATTTCAAATCCGCTTTCGCTGGCCATGAGTGAGCCGGGACGGACCATGAGCTCACCTTCCGCCAAGCCGGGAAAGTTGTGAATGCCATAAACTTCGTCAATGGAAAAACGCTCAAACAAGCCGTCATCAATCATCGCTTGAGCACCACACCCATGCTCTTCGTCTGGCTGAAAAATGAAATACACAGTGCCATCAAAGTCCGTGTTGGCTGCCAGATAGCTCGCTGCGCCTAGCAGCATCGCCGAGTGACCATCATGCCCACAAGCGTGCATTTGTCCCTCATGCTGAGAGGCATGATCAAATTCGTTTTGTTCATGAATGAACAGAGCGTCCATGTCTGCACGAAGGCCGATGCTGGCTTCGCTGGTGCCGCTTCGGAGTACACCAACCAAGCCTGTTTGTCCGATGTTACGCACCACCTCAATGCCAAAGCTCTGAAGCTTATCCGCGATGAAATCAGCGGTGAGATTGACGTCAAAGCCACACTCAGGAAATCGGTGTAGGTGGTGTCGCCATGCAACCATATCGCTGATCAGTTGTTGGGGCAGGTTGGACATAGTCTTGAAGCTCTCCTTAGCTCAGGGTTGAATGTCTCTTTTTGACTGTCTCTTTTGATTTGGCGCCGTGTTAGATCCCTGATGGCGCTAATTTGAATCACTTATTGAGTATGGCGCTTCCAGAAGCACACCATATCCTTTTATTGGCCATTTGTTATTCAACAGCATCAACGTATGCCAAACTAAGGCAAGGTTGCTGGTGACAACCGGCTTTTCGATGACGGCTTCGATGCGCGATACCACCTCAGCGGCGCGCAGTGCCGTGCAAGAGATAAACAGGGCATCGGCCTCTGGGTCACAAATCGTTATTGCGGCTTGGGCAATATCTTCCGGAGAGATAAACGTCATTGCGGTGTCATCTTCAAAGGCAAAGCCAGCGATATTGATGACCTCCAAACCTTGGGTTTCAAAAAATGAAGCCAACTCCCTGTTCACTGCTTCTGTATAGGGAGTCAGGATAGAGATCTTTTTTGCGCCCAAGCTATCGAAGGCCGCGAGACATGCACTGACAGGATTTGTCACCAAGACGCCGGGGCGTGCTATGTGGATCAACTCTTTAATCTGATGTTCGCCAATGGCAATCGTGCCTGAGGTGCACGCGTAAACCACCACATCGAGATCTGTACCGGGTAGAATACAATCAGCAGCGCGGGTGATATCAGGCGCCATGGTTTTCAGGTTTTCGATAGTCAATGGATTGATGTTTTTTACCCTACTGGTAAAAGCGCGAACATCTCTGGGAAGTAGTTTCGTCAACTCGTGCTCAATATTGAAATCCGTCGCTAGTGCGATAACCCCAACGCGCCCACTGGGTGCCAGATGGCTCAAACTGTATTGTGGCGAGAGGGTTACGGCTTTCATTGTTACCTCATTTGCATTGATTACATTTCATTCACAACATCAATCTTCTCGCGACAACATTGAAGAAAAACCAAAATAACGGAGCCTTTAACGAGGGAAGTCCGCAATTTTTGTAAGCTATAGTGAGATTTACGTTAAGAGAGAAAACGCAATTTCCAGACGTGTAACTAGTCTTAGAATTGTCAGTATTTCTATATGACGAGTGAAATCTTATTAGGCATGGAGTAAATAGAGCATGGGGCGCTCATCGACCTTTTCAATCGACAGTTTTGACCGGAAAATTCTCAATATCATGCAGGACTCTAATCGGGCGACATCTGATCAAATCGCCGACATGGTGGGTCTGTCTCCTGCGGCGGTTCAGAGACGATTAAAAAAGTTACGTGAACAGAAAATTATCAAAGCTGACGTGTCTGTTGTTGATCCTAAGGCTATTGGGAAAGCGATGACGTTTGTGGTTCAAGTCTCTCTTGAGAGAGAAAGAGTCGATCTGATGCATAACTTCAAGAAGGAAATGAAGGCGAATAAATCAGTGCAGCAATGCTATTACGTGACGGGAAGCTCGGACTTTATTTTGATTGTAACCGCGGCTGATATGGAAGAATACGACGTCTTCACGCGAGAGGCCTTTTTCGACAATGTGAACATCAAAAGCTTCCATACCAATGTAGTGATGGACAGGGTAAAAACAGGGCTGACCGTTCCGATTGACGAGTCGTAAGAAGGGGCGTTGCTTTGGAAGAAGAAGGGCAGTCAATCATCAGGGCTGCCCTTAATGTGGTAACGAAACGTTAGCCGACAAGTTGTTTATACAGCTCTGGATCAGTCGCCCCTTCCGTGCCAAAAACCAACACACGACTGTTCTCGTCAAGGGAAAGTGCCTCCGAGAGGAAGGGGAGAGATCGCGCGATAACAGCGGCAGCCAAACCTGGTACAGCGGACTCACCAGCTTCAATGGCTGGGTCGCCTTCAAAACCTTTGGCGAGCATTTTCATTGTTGCTGGTATAGCGTCCTCTGACAGTGTCATAAAGTCATCGGCACCATTGCTGAGAATCCTCCAGGCGAGTTCTGAAACTTCACCACAGGCTAGGCCAGCCATCAGGGTTTCCAATTCCCCATCAACCACAACAGGCTCTCCGGCTTGGGCGCTGAGCTGTAGGCAGTTTGCTTGCTCAGGTTCAACAATGATAAATCTTGGTCGCTTATCTCCCCAAAGGTCCCAGAAGTAACCGCATACTGCAGAAGCTAAACCTCCGACACCACCTTGGACAAAAACATGGGTTGGTATTTCGCCATCCATCTGAGAGACGATTTCTGACAACATAACGGTATAGCCAAGCGCCACATCTTTAGGGATCTCCATGTAGCCTTCATATGAGGTATCGGAGACAATCACACGGCCATGCTTTTTCGCTTCAGCGTCGGCAATTTTGATCGAATCGTCGTAATTACCAGTGATCCTTACTACGTGGGCACCGAACGACTCCATGGCTTCCTTGCGCCCTTCAGATACGTCTCGGTGAATATAAATCACGCAGCCACAGCCAAACATCTGGGCGCCCCATGCAACAGAGCGACCGTGGTTACCATCGGTGGCACATGTCACCACTATTTCGCTGGCTTGTGATTTCCAATCGCCGGAGAGTAACTCGGAGATGGTTGGCGTGACGCCATGTCGTTGCGATAAAATAGACTGAAGTTGGCGTGCGACGGCGAAAGCACCGCCCAGTGCTTTAAAGCTCTTCAATGAAAAGCGTTTCGATTCATCTTTGTACCAAATTTTTCCCAGACAACTGGCGTGGGCTAAATCAGAAAGGCTCAGAAGCGGCGTTTCCTCATAACCTGGCCACTGGGTAATGTCTGTGATGGCACTTTCTGCTGCGCTAACACTCAGAACGTCTTTTTGCTGGTCAGAGTACCGAGTGGAAGGATCAGATTTTGGGTTAGCAAAATGACTAAGATTCCCTGAGATAAGCGGCATTGAAATTCATCCTTGTGTTGTTTGGGTATAAGAAGCTTAACAACGACTCGTAGCGGAACTTCTGCATCTTGGGCTAGTGGGCTGGGGGAATTACCCCCTTTCTGTTATTTGCTTGCGGAAATCCCTCGTACCATGATCAATGCACTAGAGTTATCGATAAAATAGCTTTTCAATATCTGATTTACTCAGTGCCTGGTGATAATAATACCCTTGAGCGATATCGATATTGCATTCTGACACCAGGGAAATTTCTGTATCGTTTTCGACGCCTTCTGCAATGACCGTATAGTGCATTTCCTCCAATGCCTGACTGATGTGACGGTAAAGTACTTGCCCCGATTCGCTCGAAGTATTTTCCAGAAATTGGCGGTCCAACTTAACGAAATCGGCATTGAGGTTCGCCAGCATTGAGAGGCTGGAATAACCCGAACCAAAGTCGTCAATGGCCACGCTGAACCCTTCTTTTCTTAATCGGTTAATGATGTTCTGTGCTTTGCTTTGGTTCTGAATATAGCTGGACTCAGTCAGCTCAACCACGACGGGCAAGCCTTTCAAATGTGTAATGAATAAGTTGATATAGTCCCGGTCTAAAAGTGCGTCTACTGTCATGTTCATGCTGACTTTGTGTGTCAACATTCCTCTTTCCTGCCAGTCTTGTAAGTCGAAACTGAGTTGATCAAGCACCCAGCGGTCGATAGGTAGACTTAATCCAGCATCGTTGAAGTCTTCCAAAAATGAAGGTCCATAAAAACGGTCACCTTTTTTCAGCCGAAGTAAGGCTTCCATACCGATCAATTGACCCGTTTTCAGGTTGTATTGAGGTTGATAGAACAAGACCAATTCCCCCTCAATCAGTTGTTTCATGTGGGCATTAACTTTATCGAGTTTTTTGTCAAAGTTGAGTTGCGCTTCGCTTAGCAGTACATCAGAAGACGAGAGTACATTTGAGTTAAGGCGCAACTTCCGGATTAATGCGTCTCTCACCCCTTCATTACTCTTGTCTTCAAAATGTTTGATAAAGGGGCGGTAAATGGCGACTCCCAGAGTGATTAGAGCGATCTGTAGTAAAACAGCAATCACATCCCCACCTGTTATTAGCCAGGCATTCATAAATATGGGTGTGACCCAGGAAATGGGCTCGCTAAGGATTTCTACTGGTATGAACGAGAGAAAAGTGTAGGCCAGTACATGATTGACCAAAGGGACAAGCACAAAAGGAATGGCAAGGGCAGGGTTATAAATCACCGGTAAACCAAAAAGCAGGATTTCATTGATATTCAGGACTGCAAATGGAATGGAAATTTTCGCCACCGCACGGCCATGCGAGCTTTTAGAAAACAGCAACAACGCCAGAATAAGTGACCATGTACTGCCAGCGCCGCCATAGACCACGAACAAATCGAAAAAGTTAGCGAAAGGGATATTGGAAACATATATATCCGAAACGAACTGCGTATCGAAAAAGGTGTAGTAGGCTGCAGCACCGTGAATACCGGTAATCCAGAAAAGGTGGATAAACAAGGTGTAAGAGAAGGCTTGTAGCTGCATGGGGAGACTGGCAACCCATTCGACAAAGGGTGTAAAAGAGACCAAATGCAGTTTTGGTACCAGGAGCACCGCCACAATATAGACGATGATATATGGCAGTGTGGCGTCGACATTCCGTGTCAGCGAACGGTTTAAAATCCCTTTGGGATCAATGGTGATTCTCAGGTACTTGTTCAGCAGCACATACATCACGCAGACAAAGATGGGAATTGCGATTGCCTGCGGTAAAACAAATTTGTCTGTCAGTTCCAACCCGGCTTCGCCCAATTGAACAAATCCAGAGAACTTAAAAAACAACAGGACAGTGAGAATGGTGGCGTGGACCCGCTCATAAGAAAAGCCAAGCGCTAAATGCGAAGCTAAAGACATGGCGAGAAGCGGCGGGAAACTCAGATCGAACATTTTCGACAGGGTGTCCGCGGTATCTATATCCAATATCCCAATATGCTGATTGATGATATAGAAAACAATCCAGAGTGAACGAAGAAACATGTAAGGAAGAAGGGCCAAAACCGCTTCACGAAAGCTCATTGCGAATATCTTCAACGCCGACATTCTTTGCATAGCGAGCACTGAATAGACTCCTGACAGATTATTATCCCCCTGTAACACCAAAAGATTTTTGGGTCCGGGTTATTAAATTTGCTTCATGGTATCGCTAATGACCGTGGTGTTTATGTGCAGCTTTAGAGACTAAGAGCATGTTTCATATCCAAACGACGTGAATCCTGCATTTTCAGGTCGTTTGGGTATAGTTAAAGACACCTAAGGAAAAAACGAACAAAGCCCCGAAATGGGGCTTTGTTCGTTCTCTTGCCCGGCAGTGGGCGGACAGGGAGAAAAGGGCTTATATGGTTAGATGGCGCTGGATACCTTGAAGCGACTCACTGAGCTTCTGAACTTGCCCACCAAATCATTGACCTCACGGGCTGAACCCTGAACATCGGCCGCTGATTCATGGTTATTGGCGGCCATATCAGCAATGCCCTGAATACGGCGCGCTAACTCCTGGTTTGCGATGGTTTGTTCATGCAATGAGCGCGAGACCTCTTCAATGATATTGATGAGGTCCATGGATTTCTGATGCATTTCGCGCACAGATTGTTCTGCCGAGTGAGTTTGCGACATATTATCGCTGACCACAGAGACACTGTCTTCAATGTGACTGACAGTGGTTTCAATGCCGCTTCTAAGCTCTTGAATTGTTGAAGCAATTTGTTTGGTGGAATCGGAGGTACGAACCGCAAGGTTACGCACTTCATCAGCCACAACCGCAAAGCCACGCCCTTGATCGCCAGCGCGTGCTGCTTCAATCGCGGCATTCAAGGCAAGAAGGTTGGTTTGTTCAGCGACATCGTTAATCACGCTGATAATGCCTTCAATCTCTTTCGAGTGCTGGTCGAGTTCAGCCACTGCTGAACTTGAACGCTGAGATTTCTCAGACATCTGATCCATATTGCTGATGGTTAACTGCATGGTATTGGCGCCTTGCTGAGCCTGAGCACCATTCTCATTCGACAGTGACTTCATCTTGTCAGCATCATGGGAAATGGTATTGATGCTGGCGGCAAATTCTTCCACCAAGGCCGCGATGCTCCCAGTATCTTCTGATTGCTGAGTAGACGCACCAACGATGTGATTGGACAAGGTTTCCAGTTTGGTCACTTCGCTGTTGAGTTGGTTGGCACCTTGCGCAATCCCTGTCAGCGTTTCTTCAAACGCATTCATCAGGTTGTTGAATGCACGGCCAAGATCCGTGATTTCGTTTTTGCCTTTCAGGCGTGAGCGCACGGTGAGATCCAGGTTTCTCTCAGCATTCTGGAACTGGCGCTGCAACGTACTCAAAGGTGTAGTGATGCTTCGGGCAATAGTGAATGAAATCCCCCCTAATACCAAAGCCACCGCCGCCACAATCAGCAGCATCTTGCGCACATCCTCGAAGAAAATGGCATCAACATCATCCACATACAATCCAGTATTGAGCACCCATCCCCAAGGTTTGAACGGCAGAGAGTAAGCAATTTTTGGGTAAGGTGTTTCATCGGCACCGGCTTTCTTCCAGTGATAGGTAACGAACCCACCGCCATTTCGGGCTTTTTTCACTTGTTCCGCAATGATGTAAACACCGTTAACGTCCTGAAGGTCTGTGAGATCTTTACCGATCAGGTTGCTCGCAATAGGGTGGTGCACCATGGTGGACTTCATGTCATAAATCATGAAATAACCGTTGCTGCCGTAGCGCATCGCATCCATGGCTGTGATCGCCCGTTGCTGTGCTTCCTCAACCGAAATCTCGCCAGTCTGGGACTTTTGGTATAGGCGGGTAACCAGACTCTCGGCAGTTTCTACCAATACCTGAATCTGATTTTTTCGCTCTTCGAGCATGTTATCTCTTTTGATGATCAGCGAGATGGTGGTGACTGAAACCAAAGACAGCAGGGCAATCACGATGATCAACGATAAACGTTGCCTGATGGACAAGGCGTTCATGTCTCTCTCCCTAAAGACTAAGTGTTTAAAATAATGGGCTTTATCAAAAATGATTCTAGCAACTGGTTTCACATTTGCTTGCTGTCAAAATTGCTGAATATGTTGCAAAATTGTCACAGAGATAATATGGCATTCTGTCTGACTAGATAGACAAAGGGCTGCGGGCTTTTGACTTGTAAATTCATAGCCGGAATGAATTTATTGTGACGAATTAACATTTTTCTGAAATGTGATCCGATGCATTTAAATGTAAGGAAATGGATCGTTCAGTTATGCGGCTGTAGGCAATAGTGTGGCTCGATTTTCACCTAACTGTTGCAAGTGAAAGGCTAAATAATCTTAAACCCGGAAAAAGTGTGTGCTTATCACGTTTCGCTATATGCGAAGCTAGGGGTTTGGTTTAGACTAGCGCCTCTTTGTACCAATCGGACTGACGATTTAGTCCAATTGGTATTCTCCATCCTTACCGAGGTGATCAATCATGTCTTTACCAAATTGCCCACAATGTAACTCTGAATACACTTACGAAGACGGCACGCTGTTCGTTTGCCCTGAGTGTGGTCACGAGTGGTCTCAGGATGCATCTGCAGATGCAGAGGAGACGAAGGTAATTAAAGACTCTAACGGCAATGTTCTTCAGGACGGCGACACAGTTACCGTGATCAAAGACCTGAAAGTGAAAGGATCGTCACTGGTTGTTAAAGTGGGTACCAAAGTGAAAAACATCCGTCTGGTAGACGGTGACCACGATATCGATTGTAAAATCGACGGCATCGGCGCAATGAAGCTGAAGTCTGAATTCGTGAAGAAGGTTTAAACCCTCACTTCCCCGAAAAACCGCGCTCACTAGCGCGGTTTTTTTGTATCTTGGGTTTATACCCAAACAACTTGTAGATGCCCAGTGAACGATTCTCTGTTCGGTTCGTACTAGTTTTAGGGTCTCAAGGAAAAACAACAAAAAGGACGCATATCGTGGCTGAGTACGACGATGGTAAAAAGGTGCCTACCAACCGAATTAGCAGAGTCGGTATGTTTGGCTCTGTAGTCACCAAAGTAGCGACCAACATGGCGGCAGAAGGTGCCAAGCAATTGATTGCAGGCAAGCGCCCGAAAGCAAAAGATCTGCTGCTGACACCAAAGAACATTTCCAATATTACCGACCAGCTTGCGCAGCTTCGTGGCGCAGCAATGAAAGTCGGCCAGTTGTTGAGTATGGATGCAGGTGATGCGTTACCAAAAGAACTCACCGATATCCTTGCCCGACTGCGCTCAGACGCCGCGCCAATGCCCGCCAAGCAACTTGCTGATGTATTGGCAAGCGAGTGGGGCACTGATTGGCAGAAACACTTCCTTTCCTTCAAATTCAAGCCTATCGCCGCCGCGTCAATTGGTCAGGTGCACTTTGCTTATGACGACGATGGTTCGGAACGGGCGGTAAAGGTTCAGTACCCTGGCGTGAAGAAAAGCATCAGCAGCGATGTCGATAACGTCGTCACACTGCTTCGCCTTACAGGGTTAGTGCCAAAAGAAGTCGATTACAAAAGCCTGCTTGAAGAAGCTAAAAAACAACTTCACGCCGAAGCGGATTATCAACTGGAAGCCGAACATGCCAAGGTGTTTGGTGAGTTGCTGAAAGGTGATGAGCGATTCGCCGTGCCTTCAATCAATGATGCATTGACCACATCGTCGATCTTGACCATGAGTTACGAACAGGGCGACCAGATTGAAAACCTCGGTGATTTGCCAGATACGCAGAAAACCGAGCTGGTTTCGAATCTGTTTACCTTGTTGTTCCGCGAAGTGTTCCACTTCCAACGTGTTCAGACCGATCCCAACTTTGCCAATTACCTGTACCAGCGCGAAACCGGAAAAATCGTCTTGTTAGATTTTGGCGCAACCCGTTTGTATTCAGACACAATAAGCCAGGGTTACCAAAAGCTGCTGACGTCAGCGATGCACAACGACACGGAAGGGGTGGCGGATGCCATGTCCCAAATTGGCTTTTTCAGCGAGCATATCTTCCCAGAACAAAAAGACGCTGTGGTCAATTTGGTGATGACGGCCTGTGAGCCTCTGCGACATAACGGGCCCTATGATTTTGGCCACAGCGATCTTGCCAAGCGCATTCATGATGCCGGCATGGCACTGAGCACCGAGCAAGGTTACTGGCACACACCACCCGTGGATGCACTCTTCCTCCACCGGAAAATCGGCGGTTTGTACCTGCTCGCAGCGCGTCTTGGTGTGAGTGTGGATTTGCCTGAACTGTTTGCCCCGTTTGCTTGGGAATCAGAGTCTGAGCTTGCAAAAGTGGTGGCGAATTAACCATTCGCTACCGAATTTCAGAAAATGCGTGTCATTGCTTTGAAATGAAAGGGCGTTAGGAGTATTGGTATCCATACATCGTTATCTGGGAATACTGAAATGCCTGCACGTCTATATCAACATCTTGAAACCATCTGGAATTACCACCTTATGGGGCATGAAGTTAAGCCCGCAGACTGCCTGTTTGTATTGTGCAGCAATGATTTGAGAGTCGCTGAGCACGCCGCCGACCTTTACCGTAGAGGAATGGCACCTTACGTATTGGTGTCCGGAGGAAGAGGCAGGTTTACTGAAGACGTTTTCGAAAAATCGGAAGCAGAAACGTTTGCCGAGATTTTGCGTGATGAGGGTGTGCCAGACAGGGCAATACTGCTGGAAAACCAAGCAAACAATACAGGTGAAAATGTGACGCTGTCACATGAGGTGTTGTCGAAGAAAGGCTTGACGTTCAGTCGTTTCATTCTGGTGCAAAAGCCTTTTATGGAGCGCAGGGCTTACGCGACGTTTCTAAAACAGTGGCCTGATGACGTGGAAAGCGTTGTTTGTACATCCCCTCCTATCCCGTTCCTGGAATATCCGACAGCAGACCTCCCGTTTGACCATGTTGTTGAAGCCACGGTGAGTGATTTCGAGCGCATTAAGGATTACCCAGCCCAAGGCTTTCAGATTGAACAAGTGATTCCCGATGACGTTATGTCTGCCTATAACGAGATTAAGAAAGCGGGACTTTGGTGAGACAAGGGAACACTTAAACTGAGCCAAACTGCTCAATGCCCGATAACCTGATCCATCTCACTACACTTTGACGCCCGAAAACGTCATCCTGAGCTAATTGCATGAAGCAATTAAGAAAAGCAGGCTCAGGATGACAGCGCAAACTCCTTACACATTCGACTTTTCCTTGCCCCATTGCCAATGGTGGCTGGCGATAACTGCTCCCCAAATTAGCTATAACCGTGGCGAATATGACTACGACTTACCCACCTTAAAACGCGATGCAGACGATTTGGAAGCATGGGGAAAAAGCTTTGCTGATAGCTGGGGGATTGAAACCCGCCGTGAATGGCACCAGATGATCCACCGTCTCGCAATGGGGGAAGTTCACGGTGATGTCTGGGAAGGAGAATTCGGGCGCCGCGCCTGCATGAGCGCCAATGAATGGCAACAACGTATCGACAGTGTTCAGAATGAGGTCGCTAAGGCTGAAATGCGGTATCTCGATGCGGCTTACCGCCATGTTGGTATTGCCGGCTTTAAAGCGTGGGATTTTTGCCGTGGCTCTTTTCTTACCCGTGCTGGGTTCAGTGCGGGCAAAGTCACCCAGGAAGAATTTGCCTTCCTGCTCAACTATTTCTGCCTTCAAATTCAAAAGCACTTTTCAAGCTGGGAACAATACAGTCAGAGCTTCATTTTTGGTCGCAACTATTGGGAATATATCAACGATCAAGATGAAGACATCGACAACGTCAAATACCTGCTCAATAACGGTTTCTATATCGGATTCAGTAATTTCTTTCAAAGCCTTGAGCAAGACAAAGACTGTCCCATTCCCACTTTGGAATGGAACACCACGCTGCCGGTGATCCCTCAGCCGGAATCACTCCGTGCGTTGTTGAGTGAAGAAGAAGGGGAGACACAGTCATGAGCATGTGGGAAACCCTCGATCTTGAACCTACGCAAGATGAATCGGTCATCAAGAAGGCGTATCGCGTCAAACTTCGCCAACATCACCCAGAAGACGATCCAGAAGGATTCAAGCGGGTACGCGAAGCGTATGAAAATATTCTTCAATGGCTGAAAGACGGCGCTGATGACAATGGAGAAACCAACAGGGAATCCGCCCCAGAAAACCCTGAAACAGCGACAGAACACCCGCACATCAGCGCGTTGAAAGCACTGCTTCAAGATGCGTCAAAGCGGATGGAATTGACGAGCTGGAAAGTCTGGACAGAAACCGGCCAGATGCTGCAAATCGATGAGCAGCAGAAGATCTCAGACGACGCTGTGACTCTGGTGTTGGCAAACCGCTGGTTGCCCCCCGCGATCATTGATGTGCTTTGGCACGGTTTAAGTTGGAATCTCTTGTTAAACGGAGACCAACAGCAAGTTGAGCTGGGTGAGTTTCTCGATGAGTGGCGACAATTTCCCCTATCTGTCTCCCTCGAAGAGCTTGCTCAACTGAGCGCACCGGAACAGAGGGCTGTGCTGAGCTTTTTGCGTCCTCTCCATATTGCACTGTCACGTGGGCAAGTGGACGCGTTGCACTATCACTTGCAGCAGCCGCTGACGTTTGTCATGCCGAATTTGCTCGATGTTCAGATCAGCCTTCTTAAAGCACATGTCGCTATAAAGACAGTGTCTTCATCAGTCGTCGAGACCTTGGTGTCTGAGCTTTTTGAACGCCCCGCAGAAACCCTCACGCTCGCTCAATGGGAAGTGATTGCGGAGGCAGCCAAGCTTATCGGTCACTCAAAAGCGATCGAAACGGTGACGGAAAAATTCCTTTCACTCAATGCCTGGTCTGAGGCCGCCGATCTGCAGTATTTCTCCGCTCTCAGTCAAGATCGCTTATTGGCGTTGGTATTGGCATGTTTACGTCAGCGATGGAACCCGCTCCCGCCCGTATTCTGGCGCAATGAGCGAAAACTGTTAGAGGTACCTGAAAGCGCTCCAGAAAAGCTGATGTATGACTGGCTTTGTGGCCAGCTTGTAGGGCATGACAATAATGCGATTAGCCACAGACTCGATTTTACTGGCGCAGAGGGATCCTTAGCGTTGGTCGTCAAAGTACTGTGGGCGGCGCATTCCGGAAGCTGGGCATGGATGAATTCGCTCAAGCAAGCGCTAAACCAGGAATTGGGGTCATTGGGAAATGGCAGTGAACGTGTCGCCATTCTACTCGCGCAGCAATGCTTAAAAGAAGTGATGGAAACGCAGGGTGGTTCAGAAACGCTGCAGCAAAAATTGGCGCACTATGAAACCGACGCCTTCTTCTCACAAGAAGCCCTGACCATGGAGGAGCTAAGTTCACTATCCAAGGATGATTGGCTCGAGTGTATTCGTCGCCATCCTTTGCTGCCTGACACTTGGTATCGACAGTTGGAGCAAGCGGAAGTCTTGGTCATGGAAGAGCTCCATGAAAGCAATATGTATCCTTACTATGCTGATTCACTCTGTTTCTATCGAAGTGCCAACCCAGAGTATGAGATTGCCAGTGTATGGCAGGAAAACGCGTTTGATGGCGTTTTTGACTGGGCGCTGATGTTCTTTTCTCACCTCGGAGCAGGCGGGGCACTCAAGCAGCCAGTAATGGATAGCTTGCCACCACTGCCTGAACGGCAACTTAGCGGGCCGATTTCGCTCATTCTGCCTTTTGCCGCCAAGCCTTATGATTATCTGCCCGAGAGTATCGATGCGTTTACCCGATTCCCTGAACAGTTTGTCTATCGGCTGGTGGTTGATAGCCAAGTGTCGTTACTGATCGAAAGTGAGAGTATCGAGACGTTAATGGAAAGGGCTAAAGCACGTGATCTTTGCGCAACTATCGCGCTTTCCCGTCTATTGGCCGAGGAGCATTTTGACGAGGCGATTGTCTTTTGGAACCTGGTTGCTGCCAATCTGGATGCAAATCCGCATTTCCACGTGGTGGTGGACTGGCAACAACAAACTCTTATCCGATTAAAGCAAGAAAAAGGGTTGGCGAAAGAGACCTACCATTACGACAAACCAGAGTTTATTCATGCGATGATCACCACAAACAGGGCTTGGTTTGCGCCACCTGAAGAGTTTGAAGAACATTCACCAGAAGACGAAGCGAAAGACTTCCATTATCCCATGTGCATTCTTCTCACCCAACTGCACTTAGGGCTGGAGGGAGATGGATACAACATGGCTTCGCTCAAAGCACTGGCAGACAGGCGTAAAAAGCAAACTGAACTTCAGCGGGAAACCACGGACGTAGCCGTTGAGTTCCTTGACGAAATGTATCGTCAGAAGCTAGAGAAAGACATCGCTGAGAAAGGCGAGAAGGCGGCAACTTACAGCAAAACCAAGTTGAAGTTTCTCTCGTTCGTTTTCTTCGCGGCCTGGGTATTTGTTTTCCCAATGACTGTAATGGCGGGATTTGACGTCTCTCAAGAAACGTTGGGAGGTATGGTCATCTTTCTGTTCATCACCCACAGCCTTTTAGCTTGGCAGGTTTCACGTCCTATCATCACCAAAGGCAACAGGAAGAAATATTTGTTTTACAGCGTATTCACCTTGCTGGCGGCCATTATATTCCGCTCAGTCTTCCTCGCTTTCGTCAATGTCATTACCCACTACATGACCGCCAATGGGCTGAATGATCTTTACTCCCGGGGAGGTTGGGATAGAAAAGTGGTGGCAAGAAGGGAGATCAATATGAGGAAAGTGTTGGGGTTTAAGGATTAGAGAATGGAAACCAATTGGGCATAAGTTGGAGTCAATGTGGGATATATTCAAAAAGGAGAAGCTGATGAAGTATAAATGCGAAGTCAGAGCTTCTCCTTACTATTTTGACGCTTTTTAGTTCAGGCTTTTAATTCTATCAATAATAGTGTTTGATAGAGCGTTGAAAAATACTATCTCATCTTCTTTACTTCTTAATGAACCGCCTAGCACTTCTAAATTCATTTTAAACCCCCCGCTATATGTGAGGTTTCTCTTAGAGATAGTTGTTAGCAAATCATTTCCATCATAAATTTCTATGTCATAATCGAAATTAGGATAACTTAGGGAGTCAGATGGAAATGGCGTTTGATCACCTGCAAATCTTCTATGATAAGTCATTGTTATTTTTAAAGTATTCATTGTAGGGTCTGAAGATATTAGGTTGGCCTTTTTTAACTGATCTTTGATATCACTCGAAACCCTATTTTCAATTTCATTGGCAGTATGATATGTAATTTCTGGAGTCACACGTTCAATTAACTTAAGAGATATCTCTTTGATTTGAAACTTTTCTGTTGTATCAACTGAAGGCGCTTTTTGACTACTGCTACATCCCGCGATTAATACCAAAGAGAATAAAGATAAATAAATGCTTTTTAGAGACATTTTCATTAGGTTTCCCATTTCGTTATGTAGTGAAGTATGAGCTAGTTGGTTTAACTTACTAGCTTTCAATTTGGTAAAGCACTAATTGATAATTGACCAAGTAGCGTTTATTTCAAGTGAAAAGTGATCTCAAAGTATTTGCAATGGATAAATTATGAGACTGGGTGATTTAATTACTTTACACTTAAGAGTGATTTCATAATTTTAGCGGTAATAGTGAATATGAGATAAGATCCTCGGAGAGAAACTCGGAGTGTATTTTGAATAAAAGTCACCCACTCAACTAAATCCCAGAACCTTTAACTGCTTATCAACCGACTCTCTCGCTTCGCGAATGATGCGCTCATCCTGGCTATTCAAAGCCTGTGTGAAGGCAACAATAAGCTCCTCTACCAACTGGCGTTCTTCTGCGAGTTTTTCTTCGTAGAGGCGGTTGAGCTTTTCTGACATTGCAATGTTAGGCAGTTTGTCGCGGGGGTGGACTTTCAGCATGGCGAGTCGTTCGCGGCTGGCGGCCTTGTCTTCTTCACTCATGCCAACAGGGGTACGGTCGATGACCTTCTGAGTGGTTTTCTGTGTCGACAGCACAGTCACATCCACTTCCAACAGACCATTGATGTCATAACTGAAACGCACATCAATCGCTTCTTCGCCCGCTTTGTTTTCTGGCACGGTCACTTCAAATTCGTTGATGAATATATTCTCGCGAACCCAGTAGCGCTCACCCTGATAGACCGCAATTCTTACGACTGTTTGGTTATCAGTGGTGGTGTAGTAACGCTCAACACGGGAAGTAGGGATGACGGTATTGCGCTCAATGATTGGGCTGAATACATCCACCTGACCATTGCGGTTTGAAGCGATGCCGAGGCTGAAAGGGGAGACATCTGTCAGCACAATTTCCTCGACAGCTTCATCGCGCAAACGGCACGCCGCTTGAGTGGCTGCGCCCATAGCAACGACCAAATCCGGATCGATGGAAATTTTACCGAAACGTCCAATCAAACGAGTGGCGAGTTGTTGAACCTGCCGTAGTCTCGTCGCGCCGCCAACAAAAATCAGCTCATCAATATCTTCCGGTGTAATACGCGCATCGCTCAATGCCTGACGAAGTGGCTGGGAGAGTCGCAGCATGGTCTCTTTCCAGATTTCATCAAGCATGAATGGGGTGAGTGATATTGACTGGGCAAAGGGTTCCGGCAGGTTAATGACAACGTCGCCTTCGTTGGTTTTCTTTGCACTTTCACAGGCGCTGATGATCTTTGCCATGTCATTCAGGGCAATATCACTGTCATCGGTTTTAACTTTATCGATGACATAGTCAGCAAGCTTTCGGGTGAAGTCTTCACCGCCAAGACGGTTATCACCGGCAGAGGCGCGCACATCAACAAAACCGTCAGCATGCTCTACCACGGTGACATCAAAAGTGCCGCCACCAAGGTCGAAGACCAAAAAGCGGCGTTCATGAGATTCATGAAGGCTGTATGCAAGACAGGCAGCAGTCGGTTCATTGATCAGGCGAACAGCAATCAGATCAGCCAGTTCTGCAGCGAGGTGAACCTGTTTGCGTTGTTGATCGCTGAAATAAGCGGGAACAGAGATAACGACTTCGCTGATGGCATGACCGAGAAACGCTTCCGCATCCGCTTTGAGTGAACGCAGGATGAGGGCACAAAGCTCAGTGGGCGTGTAACGCTGTTTGCCGAGTTGGTATTGCTTGTCGGAGCCAAGATAACGTTTAAAAGCAGCAGCGGTTTCCTGAGGGCGGGTCACCAAACGGGAGTGCGCCGCATCACCCACCAACACCTGTCCGCTGTCGTCGATACTGACAACTGAAGGGGTGAGGAAGTGGCCAAGGGCATTGGGGATCAGTTCAGCGTTTCCATTTCGCCAAACAGCAATCGCGCTGTTGGTGGTGCCTAAATCAATGCCGATCGCCAATTCGTTTGGAGCTGTCATCCTGTACATCCATGTCCATCTTTACTCTGCACAGGGTAACAGCAGAATTTTCCGGCTTAAATGATCGATATCGAGACTTGAGGTTCAACGGCTTTTAATAATTAAATCGACCAATCATACGGTTGAGGTTTTCAGCCTGTTCGTTTACCCCATCCATATTGCTGTTGATGCGATTCAAAATACGCGCGCATTGTTGAATGTTGTCACCCACACCAGTCACCCCTTCTGAGGCTTCCCTGACGCGGTCAAACTGCGCTTTGATCGAGATGTTCACCCGTTCAAAATTGGCACAGACTTCGCTATTCGATTGAGTGATTTTTGATAGCAACTCACCGGACAGATTCACCTTCTCCGCACCCAGCGCGACACGGTTATCAGACTCTTTAATCAAAGATGAAATCTCTTTTGCCGCGTCAGCGGAGCGCTGCGCCAGATTTCTCACTTCACCGGCCACCACAGAGAATCCGCGTCCTTGCTCGCCAGCTCTTGCGGCTTCTACGCTGGCATTGAGTGCAAGAAGGTTGGTCTGGAAGGCGATCCCTTCGATGGTTTCGATGATGACCTGCATTTTACGGCTGGAATCCGTGATGGACTTCATCGCATCTTCCACTTCTTTCACCAGCACTTCGCTCTCATGGGCGTGGTCCAGTGCCGTTTGGGATACAGAAACGGAGACTTTGGCGTGATCCAATGTTTCTTCAATATTGCTGCGCATCGCCGCCATGCGCAGCGTGACATCTTTCAGGCCTTTGACTTGCGCATCTAATTGACGATTCAGATCCGACACCTCAGCATTGGTTTCTTCTGATTTGTTGGTGGCGGTTGAGGCAGACGTTTGAATCTCTTGCACCATATACGCCAGGCTAATGATGGTGTCGTTAATGCCTGATTTCAGCTTCTGGTAATCGCCAGCCACTTTATGGTCGAAGGTTTCAGTCAAATCACCTTTGGATAGCTTTTCCAATATCTGTTGAGTGTGGGCGAGGGTGTCGTCAATGTTGGTTGCTGATTGATTCACTGCGTTTGCCAATTCGAGCAAATCGCCCGAGACGCCTTCTGTCTGGCATCGAGCCGAAAAATCGCCTTCTGACACCTGGGCCATGACGGTGACAATATTGGCAATCACCCCGTTAATGGAGGTTGAGGCGCGGTTCACCGCTGTTTTCATTTCGTCCAGTTTACCTTCAGCTTCAATCGACGCCGTTTGTCCGAATTTCCCTTGGCTAATAGATTCCATCACGCCGCAGATGTTAACGATGACGCCTTCTGTATTGGCAATAGATTGGTTGATGGACTCTTTAAGGGAAGCAAGCTCTCCGGCGGCAGGCGTGGTGATGCGTTTGCTGTAGTCACCGACTTCAAGGGATGACATTACCAGCTTGGCGTCTTTGATAAAGGCAGCAGTGGCGCGGGCTGAACTGTTAACCTGTGTTTTCAGTACATCGAGTTGCCCTTTGGCATCAGTAGTCACTTGAGAGCTGAAATCACCTTGTTCGATTTTCGCCATCACATTACCAATGCCTTTCACGGTGACTTCAATTTCGCTGGCGAATTCATTGATACTGAGTTTGAGTTTCTGCAAATCGCCAGCCATGTCGGAGTTCACGCGCTGTGAGAAGTCTCCTTCAGAAAGGCCTTCCATGGTGTTGGAAATGCTGCCGACGGCAGTGTCCAAAGACGCCAGCATGGTATTGAGCGCCTCAGCTGCCTGTCCGGTTTCATCTTTGCTGTGTACATTGGCGCGATCAGAAAAACGCCAGCTTTGACGAAGACCAAGAATAAAAGCCGAAAGCTCTTGAATCGGCCTAGCAATGAGTTGGCCAAAGTGTTTGGCAGAAAATAGCACCAAAGCGATAAGCACCAGTGCGACTACAAGATAAATAAGTTGCAGGCCAGTGATGGCTTCCAAGGCTTCGCTGACATCCTGTTCTACGATGATCACCCAATCTGCGTTATCACCAATCTGTATTTTTCTGAACACGGTAAAGACATCGTGATCGCGGTAATTCAATCCATGAATCGCGGTATCAGGAACCTGAGATTGGCTGCTAAGCGCCGTTTCGATCGCTACTGTATTGATGGTTTTGTTATCTCGAAACGCTGATTCGACCGTCATGTCTTCGCTAAGAAAGGTGTCTGAACGCAGTTTGCGGTCAGCGCCGACGATATAAGATTCTCCCGTGGCACCCAGTCCATAGCCTTTGCTCATCACAGTGCTGATCTGCCCAAGTGGCAATTGAACAATCAGCGCGGCTTTAGGCACGCCATTCACATACACAGGTGTGGCTGAGAACGCAGCTGGCGCATCGTAAGATGGCAGGTACTGGCTATAGTCATGAAAGACGGTGTCGACTTGCTCGCCATTAAGCAGTTTGCTTTTGAGTGTACGGTACACCTCGCCCAAACCGGAGTTCGCATAAGGACCTTCAATCAGATTGGATGCGAAGTCGATCTCTTTGAAAACGGAGTAGACCACGTCACCGGAAGAGAGGCTCACGAGAAAAATGTCGTAAAAGCCGAAGTTACTCAGGTACTGGCGGAAAGTGGGATGAAACCGCTTATGGGCTTCATCGTAGGGAGTACGCCCAGCCTGACGGAGCTGGTCTTTCTGTCCTATGGGGTAGTGATTCTTCACAATGTAGGCATGCTGCAACGCAATCATGGTCGCGTTGGCGCCTTCCATCAGTGCGTCGGTCTCTAATGTCGAGTCTGTTTCAAATTGATAGGTCTTGGCAAAGCCATCTTCATAAAACGCTGCGAGTTCTTGCATCTTTTGCTGGGTGCTTTCTTCTGGATACTCGCGAAAGGCTTCCAGAAAAGGCGTAATGGCGTTCACTGTCAGCGGATTTTGGGCAATGCTTTTTAATACTGCGTTGGAGTTTTGAAAGTAAAGCTCGACCGAATCTGCCTTTAACTGAGCAATGGCTTGAAGGGATTCACTTTTCTGCTGTTCGATGGAATTGGACGAGCTGTAGAGACCGATAAACGCTGTAATGATGGTGGGTACCAGACCAATCAAACAGAGGATGACGGTCATCTTCTTTACGAGTGCATAATCCTCAAATTGTCGTTTCCAATTTTCGAGCACAGGTCGCCCCCCTCCGAGTCAAATCAGTGTCGCATTGTTAAGAGTGTAGGAAGAAAACCCGCTACTGTGTAATTAGACAGGCACAATAGTTAATGAATTTTCAGTAACATGCGCGGTCTTATGGATAGATTCAAATTGAGAGTTTTTATCAGTGAGTGAAAAATCTTCCGACATGGACAAGAATTACGCGATTCTGAACAAGCCACTTTCCTTCGTCATCCTGATGTTGGGCATGACATTTGGCGTGCTAAACCTGCAGTTAGTGCTGGGGGGCGAAGAGCAAAGCATTTGGATGAATGCCTTGTATGGTTTTCTGGCGTTTGTCGGCATTTTTGTTTCTTTGTTCTGGGTGTTTGATTCGAAAAATACCCGTGTGACCGGCGAGTATGTTGAGAAGGGTAAAAATCGAATTCACTGGCGTGAGGTCACAAGCTCTAAATCGAATGACTTTTCTATTGTCATTTCTGCTGGCGAGAAACGTATTGTGGTGAATTATTATGCCTACCGAGACCCGGAAGGCTTGATGAAGGAAATCCAGTCCAGATTGCCCGTGAAAGATTAAATGCCTCTTTGCAGGGAAATGGCGGTAAACTGAATAAAAAATGAACAATTGAAAGAATGGCAGTAAAAGCTAACTTAATTGCACCTTATTGGGGCAGAACCTCTCTCCTAAAACGTTTTCGGTTAACTAATATCCTAAAATATCTGACTTTATTCGCCCGATGATAAGGGCGTTATTTGTCATTTATTGCCGATTCATGGCGCATATTTGTTTAGCTATCAGAAAGTCCCTATTCCTTTCATGTGTAGACCATAAATGCCGACGAAAGTGATTCATTAATGAGTCTTGTGTGCTTTTGCTAAGTACTTTGTCCAAATGGTTAGTCGATCGCCTTGAAAAATATGCAAAAAATCGGAATAAAATCGCGAAATTCGTCAAGTTTTCACAATAAGGATGGGCGTAGAGTCAGATAGGTGGATCGCAAAAAAAGGAAGAACCGCCATGAGTGATTTGATGACGATGTACGACAGTGGAGAGTTCTTCGACGAACTGGTGGACAGTAAAGGAAATTACCGCGTTTCCTCTGACCGATTGATTAGATACCTAGAAGATCTTTCAACGGATGAGTTAGAAAAACGCAAGCAGGCGGCTGAAGCCACTATTGAGGACATGGGCATCAGCTTTACCGTTTATACAGATGAAGGAAACATAGACCGGGCCTGGCCTTTCGATATCATTCCCCGAACCATAGATGCTGAGGACTGGGCCATCGCAGAAAAAGGACTCAAGCAACGACTCACCGCACTCAACCGCTTTATCGACGACCTCTACCACGATCAAAACTGCATTAAAGACGGCATTATCCCCGCTCATATCATCGAAGAATCCAAAAACTTCAGACCAGAATGCGTCGGTGTTTCGCCACCATACGGTGTTTGGGCACACATTTGTGGCACCGATTTGGTGCGCGCAGGTGATGGTGAGTTCTATGTGCTGGAAGACAACCTCCGCGTACCGTCCGGCGTTTCCTATATGCTGGAAAACCGCGCTGTCACTAAACGTGTGTTGCCGGAGTTGTTCGAGAATGATGACATTCTTCCCATCGACGCTTACACATCTGAGCTTTTCCAAACTTTGAAAGCGCTGTCGCCGCGCAAAGTGAAGCAGCCAGAAATCGTCGTACTGACACCGGGAATCTATAACTCCGCGTATTTTGAGCATGCTTTCCTTGCCCAGCAAATGGGTGCTGAGCTGGTGGAGGGTAATGATCTCTTCGTCGACGACAACGACTGCGTGTATATGAAAACCATTCATGGCCCGGAGCGTGTCGATGTCATCTATCGTCGTATTGACGATGAATTTATCGACCCGGAAGTGTTCAACAAAGATTCCATGCTGGGTGTGCCGGGCTTGATGCGTGCTTGGAAAGCTGGAAACGTAGCGCTGGCTAATGCACCGGGCGCTGGCGTGGCAGACGACAAAGTGGTTTACGCCTACGTGCCGGAATTGATTCGTTACTACCTCAATGAAGAGCCGATTCTGCCGAATGTGGAAACCTTCCTGTGTGAAGACAAAGAACAGCGCGAATATGTGCTGGCAAACCTCGATAAGTTGGTCGTGAAACCTGCTAATGAATCAGGCGGTTATGGCATGCTGGTGGGACCGCACTCCACCAAAAAAGATCAGGAACTCTTTGCCAAACTGATTCAGGAAAACCCACGTAATTACATCGCACAACCTACCTTAAAACTCTCAACGGCACCGACGCTGGTGGGACGCGGAAAACTGGAACCGCGCCATCTCGATTTACGTCCGTTCATCCTGCAAAGCAAGAAAACCTATGTCACTACCGGTGGATTAACCCGCGTCGCCATGAAGAAAGGCTCGCTGGTGGTCAACTCGTCACAAGGTGGCGGCAGTAAAGACACATGGATTGTTAGAACAAAAGGAGCGAAGTGATGCTATCGAGAGTTGCAGAACGCCTGTTTTGGAGTGCGCGCTATCTGGAGCGCGTAGAGAACATCGCCCGCTTGGTGAGCGTTTACGATGAAGTGTTGTTTGACCTGCCACGCGACGTGAAAGTTTCTTGGTACAACCTGATTGAGATTAATGGCTGTGTCGAAGAGTTCGGCGCTATCTACAAAGATCAGGGTGAGAAAAACGTCATGCGCTTTTTGCTGGCGAAAGAAGATAACCCAAGCTCGTTATTGTCTTCCTTGCTAATGGTGAAAGAAAACATCCGTACCACGCGTGATGTGGTGCCGGAAGAAATGTGGGAGCTGATCAACGAGCTTTGCCAGTACGCAAAGAACAACATTCAGCAAGGCATCAACCGTTCAAATCGCCATGCTTATTTGAATGCGATCATTGAAAGCTGCCAGAAAATCAATGGATTGCTGGCAGACACCATGAGCCGTGACGAAAGCTGGAGCTTTAACGTGATGGGGCGCTATACAGAAAGGGCAGACATGTGCACGCGCATTCTGGATTCCGCGGTCATCATCTCTGTCAACGCCTTGCCGGAAGAGAAAGTGGTATTGGACCAAGCCATTTGGTCCAAAGTACTGAAATCGCAAAGTGGCTATTTGACCTGTCAGCGCACCATGAAAACAGGCATTGATAGTGTGGTGGCGTGTCAGTTCCTGCTGGGCGACCAAAACTTCCCGCGTTCGCTGAAATTCTGCCTGCGCCAAATCAAAACCGCGTCGACTTACCTGCCACGCTATGAAGCGGTTGCTGAGTCAGCAGAAGCACTCCGCGCCAAAACCTACGAGGTGGAAAGCGAGGACGATATCAACCTGTCGCTCAGTGAATATCTTAATGATATCCAGCTGGCGCTGATCGATCTGCAAAGCCAGATCCGCGATACCTGGTTTGATTTCAAACACGGAGAGGCTGCATGACAATTCGCGTTGCGATCCTACATAAAACGTCGTATGAGTTTGATCGCGATGTCCATGTCTCGCCGCATATCCTGCGGCTGAGGCCTGCGCCTCATTCGCGTACCCACATTCATGCTTACTCTCTGAAAGTCACGCCGGAAGATCACTTCATTAACTGGCAACAAGATCCATTTGGTAACTATCAAGCGCGTTTGGTATTCCCAGAGAAAACACGCAAGTTGGAATTTGAAGTGGAAGTGATCGCCGATATGACGGTCATTAATCCCTTCGACTTCTTTATTGAAGAATACGCAGAGCATTACCCGTTCAAATATGATGCGCTGTTACTCGAAGAGCTCTCACCGTATCTGAAAACATCCGAAGATTGCCCTGAGCTTGTTAAATGGATGGCGGCGATTGACCGGAGTGAAACGCCAATCGTTAATTTCCTTGTTGGCTTAAACAGCCAACTGGCAAATGAAATCAGCTATGGCATTCGCCTTGAACCGGGCGTGCAAACCTGTCAGGAAACACTGACGCTAAAGAAAGGTTCCTGTCGTGATACATCATGGCTGTTGGTGCAAATTCTTCGTCGATTAGGCTTGGCTGCGCGCTTTGCCTCAGGCTACTTGGTTCAGCTTACCGCGGATGTTAAAGCCCTCGATGGCCCATCTGGCCCAGAAGAAGACTTCACCGATCTCCACGCCTGGTGTGAAGTCTACTTGCCCGGTGCAGGCTGGGTAGGGTTGGATCCGACCAGTGGCCTGCTTGCCGGAGAAGGGCACATTCCACTGGCTTGTACTGCAGACCCCATTTCTGCCGCGCCAATCACGGGTGGCACAGACAAATGTGAAGTCACCTTTGATTACAGCAATACGGTCACGCGCATCCATGAAGACCCGCGAGTTACCAAACCCTACAGCGATGATGAATGGGAAAACATCAAAGCGCTGGGAAATGCAGTAGATGCTGAGCTGGAAGCAGGAGATGTGCGCCTGACCATGGGCGGTGAGCCGACGTTTGTCTCTGTCGATGATATGGATTCAGACCAGTGGAACACAAAAGCACTGGGTGACGACAAACTGCGTCTGGCAAAAGATCTGCTGATTCGCTTGAAAGATGAATTCGCCACTCACGCCATGCTGCATTATGGGCAGGGCAAGTGGTATCCCGGTGAAGAGCTTCCGCGCTGGGCGCTGGGTTGTTTCTGGCGCACTGATGGTGAAGAGCTGTGGCGCGATCCGGCATTGCTTGCGCGTGTCGATAAAGATTATGGGCATGACATTCAAGACGCAGAGCGTTTCAGTAAAACACTGAGTCAATCCTTGGGGCTGTCTTCTATGTTTGTTCAGCCAAGCTTTGAAGACTCGCTCTATTATCTTTGGCTGGAGCGGGGTTTGCCGGATGGAGTTAACCCGAAGAAAGCCAAACTCACAGATGATCTCGAAAGACGCCGCCTTGCCAACATACTCAGTAAAGGCTTAGAGAGTGTGACGGGCTATATCCTGCCTATCGCTCATTCCGGTTCGGGCTGGTACAGCTCCAAATGGCCGATGCGCTCTGATGTGATTACCTTGGTGCCGGGCGATAGCCCAATGGGTTTCCGCCTCCCGTTGGAATCTTTACCCGCTACCGCGCCGGAAGAAATCATTCCAGAGCGAGACCCGTTTGAACCGCGAGAAGACCTGCCAGTTTACTCACAGGAAAATATTTCACCGGAAGATTCGGAGGCACCAAAGCGGTATGTCAGTGTGGTTCGCACCGCGATTTGTGTGGAACCAAGGCATGGCAGGCTGCATGTGTTTATGCCGCCGATGAACACGCTGGAAGAGTATGTTGAGCTGATTCATCACGTTGAAGAAACGGCGAAGAAGCTGGAATTACCCGTGGTGATTGAAGGCTACGAGCCTCCGAAAGATCACCGTTTACAGAAGTTCCTGATCACGCCAGACCCGGGTGTGATTGAAGTGAATATTCATCCGTCCCGCAGCTGGAACGAGCTGGTTGAGAATACCGAAACCTTGTATCAGGCAGCTCATGAATGTCGCCTTGGCGCAGAAAAGTTCATGTTGGATGGTCGTCATACAGGAACTGGAGGTGGTAACCACATCACTTTAGGCGGCGTCACACCTGCTGACAGTCCGTTCCTGCGCCGTCCGGACTTGCTGCGCAGCTTCGTCAACTATTGGCAACATCATCCGGGGCTATCTTACCTGTTCTCAGGCATGTTTATCGGCCCAACCAGTCAGGCACCCCGTGCAGATGAAGGGCGCGATGAAGCCTTGTATGAGATGGAAATCGCCTTCCAGAATTTCCCTGATGGCTTGGTTGACCAACCTTGGCTAGCAGACAGGCTGATGCGAAACCTGCTGGTGGACATTACCGGTAATACTCACCGCGCTGAGTTTTGTATCGACAAGCTCTATGCAGCAGGTACAGCGAGTGGACGACAAGGGCTGCTCGAATTCCGCGGGTTTGAAATGCCGCCTCATGCACGCATGTCTCTGGTACAAAACCTGCTGATTCGCTGTCTGGCTGCGAGGTTCTGGAAAGCGCCGTATCACAAGCCATTGGTGCGCTGGGGCACCTCGCTTCACGATAAATTCATGATGCCGCACTTTGTGTGGGGAGACATCAAAGAGGTGGTGGACGATCTTCAGCAGCATGGTTTCCCGTTCAAGCTGGAATGGCTCGCGCCGTTTGAAGAATTCAGATTCCCGCATTACGGTCGATTGCAGTTAGATGATATGGAAATCGAAATCCGCTGGGCGATAGAACCTTGGCACGTACTGGGCGAAGAAGTGACTCAATCCGGCACCAGCAGGTATGTGGATTCGTCGGTCGAACGCATTCAGGTCAAACTGAATGGACTCACAGACTCGCGCTACATGCTGACCTGCAATGGTCGCCGTGTGCCGCTGCGCCCAACAGGCAGACAAGGCGAATTTGTTGCTGCGGTGCGTTATCGTGCTTGGTCACCACCATCAGCGCTTCACCCGACATTGGGTGTGGATGCGCCTTTGGTGTTTGATCTGGTGGATACCTGGAACGGTTTGTCGGTCGGTGGTTGTACCTACCATGTCAGTCACCCAGGTGGACGTAACTACGATACCTTCCCGGTGAATGGCAACGAAGCGGAAGGACGCCGTATCACTCGTTTCAATGACGATGGCTTTACGCAGGGGCCGCTGATGCCGCCTCCAGCCTTTGATGCATTGCGTAGGTTCTATCCGAATGAAGAGGTTGCCAAGCCTATGGCTCCTCAGAAGGAGGAGGTGAGTTTTGAGTATCCGAATACCTTAGATTTGAGAAAACGGAACACTAGAGTGAGCTGAATTCCCGACTGTTAGTTTGAATGAGGTATCCTTCGTTACGAAGAAAACAGGAAGGTTTCTAAAACAACAATGATGAATGACTCAGATACTGAGCTTGAAGGGGCGGTTTCGCCCCTCACTTATCTTCAGCAGGGCAATGGAGACGCCTTTGATGAAGTTTACGAAGAGAACAAAAAAGTCCGCGCGCATTGGGAACCGATTCTCTCCCATTTTTCCGGGCTTCGCGCCGAAAGGTTAGACGAACTGCATCGCCGCGCGCAGCGTATTCTGCGTGATGATGGGGCGACGTACGATCTGAAAAACGATCCCTTGTCGCCAGATGTCTGGTCGCTGGATATTCTCCCCAATGTGATCGACGCTGAGGCATGGCAACAGGTTGAAGCCGGACTTAGCCAGCGAGCAGAGTTGTTTAACCGCATCCTGAAGGACATATATGGTGAACAACGGCTGATCAAAGAAGGCATCATCCCGCCTGAAATTGTCTTCAGTCACCCTGACTTTATTCGGGAGTGTTACGGCATCCGTATGCCGGGCGAAAAACACCTTATCCTGCAAGCGACGGATTTAATCCGCGACAGTTCCGGTCACTTTGTGGCGATTGGTGATCAGACGCAGACGCCAGCAGGAATGGGATATGCGTTGGAAAACCGTTCGGTGATTTCCCGCGTTCACTCCAAAATCTTCCGCCACAGTTATGTAAAACGCCACTCGAGTTTCTTCCAAACGCTGCGAAATACGCTGACAGAGCTGGCCGCTCACAAAACCGATGACCCGAAGATTGTGGTTCTCACACCAGGTTCTTCCAGCAGCAGTTATTATGAACATACTTATCTCGCGAACTACTTGGGCTATCCCTTGGTGCAAGGCGGGGATCTGACTGTCCGAAACGGGAAAGTCTGGTTGAAGTCTATCAACGGCCTATCACCCGTGGATGTGATTCTGCGCCGAACAGACGATAACGACTGCGATCAGGTCGAACTCAGCGCCTTCTCTATGTATGGGATTCCAGGGTTGTTGGAAGCGGTACGCAGCGGGAATGTGATTCTGGCGAACCCGCTGGGTAGCGCTGTGTTGGAATCGCCAGCCTTGATGTCTTTCCTGCCAAAGCTGTGTGAGTTTTACCTCAATGAGCCATTGAAGCTCGAGAACGTTGCTTCTTATTGGTGTGGTCATCCAGATGCGTTGGCATACGTTGAAACCCATCTGGATTCCTTGATTATTAAACCCGCGTACCGTCGCTCCCAAGGCATGTCTGTTTATGGTCACAGCCTCGACGAAGCGGGAAAGCAGGTCATTCTGGCGAAGATCCGTGAAAATCCGAATAACTATGTGGCGCAAAGTTATGTGCCGGGTTCATTGATCCCTGTTTGGTGTGACGGTTCGCTGGAAAGCCGTCCAAGCCTTCTGAAAGCGTTCAGTGTGGCAGATGGGGAAAGCTATGCAGTGATGCCGGGCGGTTTGAGCCGTGTGGCGGATGCGCAGGATGATTATGTCGTCACCCACCTTTCAGGTTCCCGCAGCAAAGACTTCTGGATTACCGCAGATAAACCTGATCACACTCACCAGTCATTGCTAGAACGTGCGGGCTTTGAACTCGTTCAGGAAGGCAATTTGCCAAGCCGTGTGGTCGATAACTTCTTCTGGTTTGGTCGTTACGCCGAACGCGCGGAAATGAGCATCCGTCTTATCCGTGTGGTGTTCAAACAGCTCAGTGGTTTGGAGCTTCTGGAGACAGAAAGCCGGGATACCTTGCTAAAAGCGGTTTCTCTGCAAACCCGCTGTTTACCGGGCTTTACGGAGGGTGATGAAGACCTTTTCGAAAACCCAGAAGGTGAACTGGCAGACTTGGTGACCAATGGCAACCGTGTCGGTTCCATCAAGTCAAACCTCTTGGCGATGCTGGCTTGTGGCGAGCAGGTGAGGGAACGTTTGTCGGCCGATACCCGCATCATCCTTAACCGCCTGCGTGACAACCTCTACGAAATCGACCGTGCTTTCATGAACGGTTTACCGGAAGCGCCAGAGGAGTCATTGGACGGATTAGTCACATCGCTGTTGGCGCTTTCCGGTTTAAGCAATGAAAGTATGCTGCGTGGACACGACTGGTTGTTCCTGCAAATGGGGCAACGCACAGAGCGTGCGATTCAGACTGTTACTTTGTTGAAATCCACGCTGGTGGAGCAGTTGCCAAGCCTGCCGCAACAACAGGTGTTGGAGTCGGTATTACTGAGCGTGGAAGCGCTGATCTCATTCCGTCGCAGATACCGCACTAAAGCGCGAGTGCCTTTTGGTCTCGATCTGCTGATGATTGACCGCACCAACCCAAGGGCGCTGGTGTACCAAATCGAAAGGCTGCGTGAATTCCTCGATATGTTACCGAAACATCAGTCTTACGTTCCGGGCGGCTGGACACCGGAAAACCGTGTGATTTTGAAAACCTTGAGTGACATTCAACAGGTCGATCTCAATGCGCTTTCAACGGCGAATGATGAGAATCGACGTGAAGCGCTTGAAGTGCATTTGAACAGCGTCAGTGCGAATCTGGAACAGTTCACATCGCTCATTGCAGACAAGTACTTCGACCACACGGCTGGACCGCAACAGCTCATCAAACCTAAATGGAAATTGGACGTATGAAATTCCGGGTCCAACATAAAACAACCTACTCCTACAGTGCGCCTGTGACGCTTTGCTACAACATGGCACACCTGGTGCCGCGAGATACTGACAATCAGCGTTGTTATAACCACTGGCTGAATGTGACGCCTTCGCCTGTTTACCAAAACGAAGGTGTGGATTACTACGGCAACAAGACGTTTTACTTCTCGATTCAGGAGCCACACCAGACATTGACTATTGATGTTGTCAGTTATCTGGATGTGCAACCCACGCCATGGAGCGAAATGATTGATACTCACACGCTAACCTGTGGTGAGCTGAGAGCTATTCTAAAACGCACAGAGAATGAAGAAGCCAGAATGGCGAGTGAATTTGTGTTGGACTCAGCGCAAATCCAGCGTTCAGACAAGCTTGCTGCTTTCGTTGAGGCGTTGTTTCAAGACGATCAGCCCGTGCTGAAAGCCACCATGGCGTTGACCAGCAAAATCTTCAATGAATTCACCTTCGATCCCGCTGCGACGGATGTCACCACGCCACCAGAACAAGTGCTGGAGCAAAAGCGCGGCGTTTGTCAGGACTACGCACAGCTCGCGATTGGCTGCCTGCGTTCCGTGGGTCTTGCGGCCCGTTATATGAGCGGTTACATCGAAACTGTGCCGCCTCCTGGACAGGAAAGGCTTGTGGGCGCAGATGCCTCTCACGCCTGGTTCGCTATTTTCGTCCCTGATGTGGGCTGGGTGGAGTTCGATCCGACGAATAACCTGATCGCTAGCGACCAACATATCGTGACAGGATGGGGCAGGGATTATGCTGATATCACACCGCTACAAGGTGTGGTATTTGAAGGTGGTGACACCCACAGCCTAAGCGTGGCTGTGGATGTGGTGAGGATTTGAATTTAAGAGTTTGAATACTTAGATTTCTACCGTTATATCGTTTCTGAAATGCTTTAATACTCTGAATTTTATGGAGGTATTATCGAATTCAAGAACTTCGATTCGTGCGCCTTTGTAGTTGATAAAATTAGATTTATTCATATCGTACTCAACGTTGTTGGTGAAGGCATTTCGTGCCATACCATCGTTGAATTCCCTGTATGAAATATTAATTTTTTTTCCTACTGAACCGTTGTAGATAAGCGTTTGTTGAAATGACTGTTGGCCAGTTAACGTCCTTTCCTCAACTGTTACTGGAGCGTCGTAACAGGCTGCTGATTGATAGGAAACAGAAGTAACACAAATTTCTCCTGGTTTCTTTGTGTGAAGTGCTTTCGGTGGATCTATTAAACCAGCTGCGAAGCCAATTGTTAGACCATCTGAGGAAATGCTTGAGAAATAGGGATTTCCTTTATACTCGCCAATTCTCGCATAAGCTCCTGCAGGGATATCATATGAGAATCCATCAACAGGAGCTTGCAATACCAAGTACTCTCTTGTTGTAGCTTGTCCTTGATTGATCATGAAGTCGCCAACGTATACTTCTACAACCTCTTTAAGTGGAGGCTGAGAAAAAAAGGTTGTTTTAGCTTCTACGTTGTAATTGATAGTTGAGCAACCGGAGACCAACACCGCAACAAATGATAACGATAATTTAACTAAAGATTTCAAAAGATTAACCTTGGTAAATGAAAGGTCTTTAGTATAAGTTCATGCCCAACTAAATGTATATTTCTAAGTGAGAAATCGGTATTTTTGTGTTCTCAAAAAAACCAATAAATCCCAACTAATACCCAAGCTGCAATGGCGACTGTTTCAATCACAACCATCAGAATCGGCTCGTAGCCAATGGTGAAGAGTTTCTTCACAGAGGTTTTAATCCCCAAGGCAGCCACCGCTGAAACCAGACACCAGGAAGAAAGTCCTGACAGGGTATTAGTCACGCCAACCGGCAGGATATGAGCGCTGTTAATGGCGACACAAATACAGAAGCCGATAACGAAAAACGGAAGCAGTGGGATATCTGCTTTCTCACTGTCTTTGTCGGGGTGGCTTCGGAAGTAAAGGGAAATCACCAGAATCACGGGAACCAGTAACGCCACGCGCAGCAGTTTAGTGATGGTGGCGAACTCGCCGGCTTGTGGGGAAATAGAATAGCCCGCACCAACAACCTGTGCGACGTCGTGAATGGTCCCGCCGATGAAAATACCAGCCAGTCGCTCATCAAAGCCTAAAAGGTTAACGAAGATGGGGTAGATGACCATAGCAATGGTGCTGAATGCGGTGACCGCGATAACCGTGAACAGCGTGTTGCGCTCACTGAACGGGTGTTTGGGTAGAACGGCCGAAATGGCCAGCGCAGCAGATGCGCCACAGATAGCGACTGAGCCACCCGTCAACACACCAAACTGAATGCGGCGGCCGAGAATTTTCGCCACTAACATGCCGATAGAAATAGTGAGCGCAATACCAAGCGCTACCCAGACCAACACTTCCCAGCCGAGAGAAGTCATTTCTTCCACCGTGATGCGAAGACCAAGTAACGCCACGCCAAATCGGAGTACTTTTTTGGCGGCAAACTCTACGCCTGCCTGACACTTGGCATCATCAGCGAGAAAGTGAAACGCAATGCCCAGCAAAAGGGCAAACAGCATTTGCGGTGCACCATAATGTGCAGCGAGAAAGGTGGCTGCAGCAGCAACGGTGACGGAAAGTAAAAGACCAGGCGCAAGGGTACGGGCACTTTGGCTCAGTGATTGCCAATTAGGGAGACGTTGTTTTAGTTGTGATTGCATGAATAACTTCCATGTTATTGATTATTTGATAGTTGAGCTAATTCCCGTAGTTCTTTCATGGTGGCATCGGTGAGGTGTAAGCCATCTTTGAGCACGCGTTCACGGCGGACAATTCGACGCTGTCCGGGCAAGCGAACACCCTCCTGCTCACACATGGTGTTGAGGAGTAACTCAAGGCGTTCAGCAAATTGTGTTCCAGAAACAGAAGTGTCGATGGCAATGACGGCGTGACCGATTGCGGGCGGCTCTCCCTCGGTATCGAAGAAGTTTGAAGCTTCAAAGCCATAAAGCGCGCTGGTGAGGCTTGCCGAGAGAATCTCTACCATCAGCGCTAAAGCTGCCCCTTTGGCATCACCAATCGGTAGCATCGAGCCTTTTACCGCAGCATCGGCGTCGGTAGTGGGTCTGCCTTGGGCATCAATCGCCCAACCTTCTGGAATAGATTCGCCATTCTTTCTAGCGACTAACACTTTGCCGCGGGCCACTTTGCTCAGGCTCATGTCGATCACCAGCGGCGGTGCGCCGTCTCGTGGGCAGGCAAAAGCGATAGGGTTAGTGCCAAAGAGGGCTTTTTTTCCACCCCAAGGCGCAATAGCGCTCGGGCTGTTGGAAAATACCAAGGCGATACAACCTTGTTTGGCGATTCGTTCTGCGTGAAATCCGGCCTGTCCAAAATGGTGTGATCGATTCACTGTGGCTAACGCAATACCTTGTGCTTTTGCCATGGCGGGAAGCAGGGAAACAAGCTTGTCCATAGCAGGAAAGGCAAAACCGAGTTCGGCATTGATATGACAAACCGCGGGTTTTGGGGTATCCACCTTGGGGGTTGCATCACCCATCACTTTTCCGCATTTGACCTGCTCAATGTAGGCCGCAAGGCGGGCGAGTCCGTGACCTGATTGACCATCGATTTCAGCCTGAATCAAGGCATTGGCGACAGATTTGGCATTAGCTGACGAAACGCCAGCGTTTTCAAGCGCTTGTGCGGTCAGGGATTTAACTTCAGAAGGGTCGATAAACACAGGCATAACTGGCTCCTGCGAATGGTAAGGAAAAGGACGCTGGGTTTCCCCAGCGTCGGTCTTGCTGTATCAAATGATTGCCGCGCCGAATAAGCGAAATGCTTATGCGCTTCGATACAGTTTGGTCAGAACGAACTCGCGGTGACCCAGCGCTTCCGCTGCGGTTGCACGGCCGTTTGCGGTACGCAGCGTCATGTCGATCAGCGCATCACCCGCTGTGTCGAGATTCAGCTCACGGCGCAGAATGCCGGAAACGTCTACGTCGATGTGCTCACCCATGGTACGCACGGTACGTGGGTTCGCAGTGATTTTGATAACCGGCACAATAGGGTTACCAATGACGTTGCCTTGCCCTGTTGGGAACAGGTGAACCGCGAAGCCTGCAGCTGCCTGCAGCGTCACACACTCTGCCGCCGCAGAAGAGGTATCCATGAAGTACAGACCTGGGCCTGCTTCTGGGCGCTCTGCTGGCGTCAGAACATCAACGAACTGCGTGGTTTTACCGATCTTCTGGTAGTTACCAAACGCTTTCTCTTCGATAGTGGTCAGGCCGCCTTCGATGTTGCCTTTGGTTGGCTGGCTGTCAGACAGGTCAGAAGTTTTGTGTGGTTCGATAACTTCGTCCATGTATGCCTGCCAAGTGTCCAGGAACTTCTGTCCAACTTCCGGGCTCACTGCACGGGTCTTACAGATTTGCTCTGCACCGGTCAGCTCTGATGTTTCACCGAAACACAGCGTTGCGCCTTCTGCTGAGAACTTGTCACACAGGTTACCCACGGTTGGGTTCGCTGCCAGACCAGACGTGGTATCAGATTCACCACACTTCATTGAAACCCACAGCTCGCTCACGTCGCACTCTTCACGGGTCAGTTCGCTCGCGTAGTGAACGTACTCTTTCGCCACGCGTGAAGCGGCAGCAATCGTGTTAATGTCACCGTTTTGCTCAATCGCAAAGCCTTGTACAGGCTTGCCTGAAGCTTTAATGCCTTCAACCACACGGCTGGTCCAGCCCGGTTCGATACCGATAACCACAACCGCAGCCACGTTCGGGTTGCAACCTGTACCAATCAGGGTACGGAAGTGCAGCTCCAAATCTTCACCAAACTGCAGGCGGCCATACGGGTGTGGCAGCGCCAGTGTGCCTTTGATGTTGTTAGCAACAGCTTCACATGCTGCGTTAGACAGATCGTCCAATGGCAGGATGATGACGTGATTGCGCACACCGACACGGCCATTTTCGCGGCGGTAGCCCATAAATGTGTATTTGCTCATGGTTACCACCTCTTGGTTTTCACATTGTGTACGTGTACGTGACCGCCTTTCGCGATGTCTGCGACAGCTTTACCGATATCGTTGTCATACTTAAGAATGGTGTCGCCGTCTTTAATGTCGCTCAGCGCCACTTTGTGGCCGAGAGGGATTGCGTCCAGCGCGAGTACTTCGATGGTGGCATCTGTGTCCATCACCCATCCGGTTAGCGTTTGGCCTGCTTCGAGGCCCTCGACCACAATCACGCCGACAGTGTCAGACGAGTCATGGACGAGAAAGTCCGGTGCTTGCATTTTCATCTCCTTTTGAATCAAGGTTTAAAACTTACTTCCATATATCCTTGGCGTGGCTGGCATACAGCTTGGGCAATCTGGTTCACCAACCTTGCCTCGGTGTTTGTTTACCCTTCGGGGAGCAGCACCACTTTTGCAGCGGCGATACGTCCGTTAAGTAAATCGTCAAAAGCGTTCGCTCCATCACTAAGCGGGCGCTCCTGAATCCAGTCCAGTGCGCCAAGCGCACCGTTATGCATGGCTTCTAGCGTCGCTTTGAAGTCCTGCATGGTGTAGGTGTAACTGCCTGCGAAGGTGACTTCCTGAAGGGTGAACTTACGAACATCCAGTCCTTCCAGGCTGTCTTGCAGTCCCACATGAATGATCACGCCACCGGGTTTAACCGCCGCTGATGCGCCAATTCGTGTGTGTTTGTTGCCCACGCAATCCACGACGAGGTCCATGGTGTTCTCGCCGACGACCTGATCGGTCAGCGGATCGAAAACAGTGGCGACATTGGCCTTTTCCACGGTTTCACGGCGTAGGGCATTGGTTTCTGCCAGATAGATTTGTTTGCAGCCTTGTGCAGCAAGAGAAAGCGCGGCTGCAAGCCCAACGGCACCACCGCCATAAACCAATGCTTTGCTTTCCACCAAAGGACGTTTGCTGAGCTCTGCGCCTTTGGTGACGGCGTGCCAGCCTGTGGCGATAGGCTCAACCAGCGAAGCTGTGCTGAGTGACATGCCCTCTGGTACTAGCACCAGGTTGCGTTTGGGAATCGCGATAAATTCGGCGAATGCGCCTTCACGCGGCGGCATGGAAATGATCTCTCGCGCTTGGCATTGGTTCGTATGTCCAGTCAGGCAGTAATCGCATTTTCCACAGCTGACCAGTGGGTTGATGACGACGGCTTTTTGGTCCCATTCACCACCGTGGACGATGCCTGCTCCTTCATGCCCGAGGATCAGCGGGGCAGGGCGGCGCTCGTCGTGACCGAGGTAAGCGTGCAAGTCAGACCCACAAATCCCAACCGCTCGGATCTCGACCAACACTTCGTCTTCACGTGGTGTCGGCATTTCCTCGTTTCGGTAGGTCATTTGGTTTGGACCTGTGTAAACCAGCGCTTTCATATCCATGATTGTTATTCCTTACTGCTTGCCTATTTCGCGGTGTAACCGCCATCAAGAGAAATCATCTGACCTGAGATGTAATCCGAGGCCTTGGAGGCCAAAAACACCGTCAATCCATCGAAGTCGCTCAGCTCTCCATTGCGACCAACCGCTGTCATCGATGCGTGGTGCTTGGAGAGGGAATCGTCACTGAAGACTTTTTCTGTCAGCGGTGTTTGGAAGAACCCAGGTGCAATGGCATTGGTGGTAATGCCTTCCTTTGACCAGGCTTCTGCCATTGCTCTTGTCAGCTGCGCCACGCCGCCTTTTGATGCGCCATAGGGAATCGAATTGGCAAAGGCGCGATAGCTTTGCAGCGAGCCGATATTGATGATTTTTCCGTGTCCTTTTTCCCGCATGCCGGGCAAACAGGCTTTGGCAAGAAAGAAGGGAACAGACAGATTGAGGTTCAATGTCATGTCCCAACTTTCCAGCGTGATGTCATCGGCTGGTTGGCGCAGGTTGACGCCAGCGGCATTCACCAGAATGTCTGGCGCGCCAAAGTGCGATGACACTTTTTCAATGAATCGGGGCAGCGTTTCGCGCTTGTTAAGGTCAACGGTTTCGATGGCGGCGTCTCCGCCTTCACCGGCAATGGCGACTGCCGTTTGTGCCAGTGTTTCTGCGTGGCGTCCGGAGAGCACCACTTTTGCGCCCGCTTTGGCGAGGGCATAAGCCATGCGTTGTCCGATACCGGAACCCGCTCCCGTCACCAATGCGACCTGACCTTCAAGGTTGAATAGTTGATTTATCATGCTGCCCGTCATCTCAGTCCCTCTTCGTTTTACTTACTCTGGCTGCAGGTTGAACTGCTCATCAGGGAAGTATTTCGCGAGTCGTGCATCACCGGTTTTCGCGTGTGCTTCCATGCCTTCAAGGCGGGAAATACGCGCAGTCACCTGTGCCACATCTTTGCTCGCTTCCTTGGTGGAGCGCTGATAGGTCACCACCTTGATGAACTTGCCCGCACTCAGGCCGCCGGTGTACTTGGCAGCGCCTTTGGTTGGCAGGATGTGGTTTGGCCCAGAGGTCTTATCGCCAAAGGCCACATTGGTTTCTTCGCCAAGGAAGAGAGAGCCGTAGTTGCGCAGGTTTTGCAGCCACCAATCCAGATCTTCAGCGTGTACTTCGAGGTGCTCAGAAGCGTATTCATCGCTGACTTTCACGGCTTCTTCTTTGGTGTCGACAAGAATGACTTCGCCGTAATCGCGCCATGCTGCTTCCGCTGACTTGCTGTTGAGTTCCGGCAGATCAGCAATTAACTCAGGCAGACGTTTCATAACTTTCTCAGCCAACTCTTCTGAATCTGTCAGCAGCCAAGCTGGGGTGTTAGGGCCATGCTCCGCTTGACCGACCAAATCGACGGCGACCAGTTCTGGGTCGGCATCTGCGTCTGCAATCACCATCACTTCAGAAGGTCCTGCGAACATGTCGATACCCACACGGCCATAGAGCTGGCGTTTAGCTTCAGCAACGAACTGGTTACCTGGGCCAACAAGAATGTCGGCTGGGTGGCCAGTGAACTGACCGAAAGCCATGGCAGCGATGCCTTGCACGCCACCCAAGTTCAGGATGGTGTCAGCGCCACACAGGCTTAGGGTGTAAAGAATGGCTGGGTGGATGCCGCCTTCACGGCCTGGAGGTGAACACGCGATCACATGGTCAACACCAGCTACTTTTGCCGTGGTTACAGACATAATCGCGGATGCGATATGTGAGTAACGGCCACCCGGCACATAGCAGCCTGCTGCTTGCATTGGGATCAAACGCTGACCCGCAAACAAGCCCGGCGAAAGTTCAGTTTCAAATTCACTCAGGCTATCTAGCTGTGCCTGGGCGAAGTCGCGAACGCGCTCATAGGCAAATTGAATATCCTTCTTCAATTGCTCTGGTACTTTCGCTGCTGCCGCGTCGATGTCTTCCTGAGAGACGACAATGTCGCCATGCCAGTTATCGAATTTACGTGTGTACTCGATGCAGGTTTCTTCTCCACCCTGCTCGATATCCTTGAGCATGTCCGCCACGATTGCGCGAACATCGTCTTCACCTGTTGCAGCAGTTTTTTCTGCTTTTTTCAGATACTTAACAGCCATGTCGATAATTTCCTCGTTAAATTTTGGGCGCAACTTCCCTGTCTGGCTTGTCGGCAACAAGCCAGGGAAGGGTTAGATACGTTGGGTTAGTCGAGTGCCCAGAGCGACAATTCGGGGATAAATGCCAGGAGCAATACCACCGTTAACATGGATATGACGTAGGGCCCCGATCGCGCGGCAATCTTCAGAACCGAGGTCCCCGTTAATCCGGATACAACAAAGAGGTTCAGCCCAAGTGGCGGTGTGATGAAGCCGACACCCAGTGCGGTAACCATCATGATGCAGAACTGCACATCTTCCATGCCGATCTCGCGTGCCAGTGGCAGCAGGATTGGCGACAAAATCAGAATGTTTGGCGTGGTTTCCATAAAGCAGCCTGAGATGATCAAAATACCAATCATGATCAGAATCAGTGCTGTGCGACTATCGGTAAACGATGTCATGGTTTCCACGAAAGCTTGGGGTACATCGAGCGCAGCCAGTGTCTGTGCCAACGGTAGGCTCAGCGCAATAATGGGCAGAATGACGCCGTTTACTTTTGCGGAGCTTTCCAACATTTTCGGGAAATCGCTGATTTTCAGCGTGCCCTGGAAAAGGCCGATAATGATGGTGATAACCACAGCCACTGCGGCCGCTTCTGTCGGAGTAAACACACCTGAGTAAATACCACCAAGGATGATGACAGGTACCAACAGGGCATAGCGGGCATCAACCACTACAGAAAACCAGCGCTTGATTGAGAAGCCTTGTCTGGCGTTCTCATAACCGTAGATACGGTTCATTACCACATTAGTCATCATGATGGCGAACATGACCATCACGCCCGGTACAGCCGCTGCCAGGAACAGCGTCGACGCGGAAATACCCAACACAAGACCGATAATGATGTAAGCAATCGACGGCGGTATCAGGATGCCGGTACAGGCACCTGCTGCGACCAGTGCACAGGCATAAGGCTTTGGATAACCCTGTGCCACCAGACGGTCAATGGTCATTCGGCCTACTGCTGCTGCACCTGCCGCATCCGAACCTGAGATACAGGCGAAGAAGCCACAGCCTAAAACAGTTGCACTACCAAAACCTGCTCTCGCGCCACCGACACTGGCTTCTGCCACGTCAAGGAGCTTGTTTGAGAGACCGGTTCTCACCAGAACATCACCTGTCAGGATAAAAAGTGGGACGGCAATCAGCGCGAAGGCATCAATACCGTCGAACAGAGATTCACCAAACAAGGACAGAGGTAGCACTTCGGTGATAAATAAGAGGGCAATTGAGCCCAAACCCAGTGATACCCATACCGGCACCGCAAGTGCGATGAGTACCAGCATGGCAATAACAGGGCCATAGAATTCCCAGCCAAGATCGACGGAGACCTGTTGCGAGTAATAATTCAGCATGAGACCTCCTAATCAAACAGCTTGTTGCCTTCGAACACAGGGGTATTCTGTGTGAGGCTGCGGATATCCCGGCGCATGGACTGCATCAGTCGGAATATCATCATGGAGAATCCCAGCGGAACAGCGGCAAGAAACCATGCCTGACTGATCCCCAGACCATGGGTCACAGACCCAAATTTCAGCGATATTTCAATAGGGTGGATTGACCAATAGAGCGCGAATAATGCGACAACCAGTGTGGCGACATCCCCAAGTAGATAAATCGCTGCCTTGCCACGGTTTGGTAGGTAATGCAGTAAGACATCAATGCGTATGTGCGCGCGCTCTTTTACGGCCGCGGATGCACCGACCCACGCCAGATAAATAAAGGCATACCTTGCAACTTCTTCACCCCAAATGGAGGAGTAGCTGAAGACAAAGCGTCTTAGTACTTCCATGGCGATGGTTATGACGATGGTGGTGTAGAAGAACAACAGCAACCAGCGCTCACCGTTTTCGTCGATTTGTTTTAAGAAATTCATTGCGTTCGTCCAACGTCCGTTTCAGAGAGAGTGGGAGCCATTTGGGTGCGCTAGGAGAAACGTCCACCCAAATGGCGGTTTACTCAGCTGTTAAACGTCGTGAACGAATGGACCTTTGTTTTCATTCGCCGCTGCGAGCAGCTTGTCGAACGCCGCTTTGGATCCAGCCAGTTCATTTTTGAACGAATCCCAAGCGGGTAGCTGATGGCCTGCTTTGTCTGCCCACAACTTCATTTCGTCATCAGTTGGCGCATAGAACTGCACACCAGCACGGCTCAGTTCAGCCATGGCATAGGCACGCGCAGCAGGGACTTTTGCCAAGTTTTGCAACGAGGTGACTTCACTGGCGAACTCAATACCTTCCTGAATGTGGCCCGGTAGGCTGTTAAACCACTCTAAGTTACAAGAGAAGACTTGTGAGTCTGGTACTGAGCGGTTGAAGGTAACCCAGGAAAGCACATCCTTGAAGCCGAAGACATTCAGCGCTTCTACCGAAGGGTCAAGGGCATCTGCCACGCCTTGTTTGATTGCTGACGGTGTTTCACCCCAGGCAACTGGCGTTGGGTTTGCGCCCAACAGACGGTAGAACTGCTGAAGGATTTTCGAACCCGGTACACGGAATTTGATACCTTCCATTTGATCCGGTGTTTTGATTGGGCCTTCAAGACCGTTACGAAGAGCGACAACGCGTGGGTCGATAACCACGTACCACAGCGGTTTGAAGCCTTTCGCTTCTACTTTCGGGTGGATTTCGCTCTTCCATGCGTCAGACGTTACCAGGTTGATGAACTTCTGGTTCTCACCACACCAGTATGGGATGTTGATGAGGTCGACAGCAGGTGCAAACGGTGCAAAGTTAGAGAGAGAGTGTTGCGCGGCCTGAATGGTACCTGCCTGTACTTTTTGCGCTAATGCGCCACCCGCACCCAGTTGACCACCCGGTGCCAGTTTTACGTAAACTTCACCGTTGGTCATGTTCTGGATGTTTTCTTTGAAATCCAGCTGCATGATAGGGTAGCTGCGGGATGCACCAATGATGTATGCCGTAGCAATCGTCATGGTGTATTTAGCTCGCTTCTGTCGTTCTTTTTCTTCATTAGCCGCAGCGTGTGCGGTGGTTGAGGTCAACAAGGCCCCCGAGGCACCTGCGACGACAGCTGCCGTAAAACCAGCTTTTTTTGCAATTTCCAGGAAACGGCGACGCTCTGCACTTTGTGGGGAGTCATCCTTATGGTGAACAGACATATATCTACTTCCTTTCTGCTTTTTATCGTAATTCTGTCGCACGGCCATCAGCTTCCTTTTCGGCTGACAACATAGCGACGACGAAAGTCAGTGAAGCAAGGAGAAGTAAAAGGAACTCCCCGACATCACCGACGCGAACTATGGATGTGGACCCAGAAGCGATCTGAAACTTGGTGGCAATCACATTGAGGAAATAGAGTGAAAAAAGCACCGCGGGTAGTATGTAGCGTTTCCTTAACGTCATGTTGCATTGCCTCGCTGTTATCAGTCGGGTTGGCTTGCAGTCGCCATTTTGTAGTTATAGCACTCACCAATATTGTAAAATGATTGTTAAATGTAAGCGCTTACATTGTGAAGATAGAAGAGAGGTTGAACGACTGTCAAGTTTTTGGCGGTAAAATTTTTGTGTAACGCTATAATTAGGTAAGTTGCGGTTTATAAATCCCAAAAGTGAGTCAACGATATAACTTTCTATGACAAAAGAGACTCAACCAGCGCGTAAGCGCTTACAAAAACGACCGTCAGATGCGCCAACGGCGGAAGATGTTGCGATTGCAGCAGGGGTGTCTACGGCGACTGTCTCCCGCTATTTGGCAAACCCCACGTCTGTGAGTGAGAAGCGGGGCGCCTTGATTCGGTCGGCGATTGAATCACTTGGCTATATTCCCCATGGTGCTGCTCAAGCGCTGGCCTCACAACGTTCACGAACCATCGGTGTTATCGTCCCCACCTTAGACAACGCGATCTTTGCGGAAGGTATTCAGGCTTTTCAACGTAGATTGCAGGAAAAAGGTTATACCCTGTTTATTGCGAGCTCCGATTATTCGACAGAAGAAGAGCTGGCTCAGGCAGAGCGCTTGATCTCCCGTGGCGTAGAAGGTCTGATGCTGGTGGGCGCTGAACACCAGCCCCAGCTTTTCGATATTCTTCATAAAAAGCAGCTCCCATACCTGTATACATGGTCTTTCAAGCCTGAGTTACCTCATCCTTGTATAGGGTTTGATAACTACCGCGCATCAGCCAGGGCGACACAGTTTCTTATTGATCTGGGGCATAAGGATTTCGCTGCCATTCCGGGTATTACCAAGCTGAATGACAGACCCAAAGATCGTATCGCTGGATGCATAGAGACACTGAGAAAAGCGGGAATAGCGCTGACCTCAGACAGGATCATTGAATGTCGTTATGATTTAGCGGAAAGCCGTCAAGCACTGAGAAAGCTGATGGAGTTAACGCCAAGACCGACAGCCATTGTTTGCGGTAACGACATTATTGCCATGGGGGCATTGCTTGAGGCGCAGTCGCTTGGGCTGAGGATTCCGGAAGATATCTCCATTGTTGGCTTTGATGATGTGGCCATGGCGTCTCATATCCAACCCGCTCTCACGACCATGCAAGTTCCGTCGCGGGAAATGGGGGAGAAGGCCGCAGACTATTTGCTGGCAAAACTCGCGGGTGAGCCGGTCAATGACAAACTTGAACTCGAAGCCAAACTTGTCGTTCGGGAAACTACAGCAGCAATAAAAACAGGCGGCTAAATGCCGCCTGTTTTTGTTTTGCTTATTTAATAACTACCAAACCCAACTGGACTGCTCGTTATTGATCCGTGTTTGGATAGGGGTGGTGCCATCATAGAAGAAGACCTCGGCCAGCATGTAGTATTGGGAATCGGCCAAGGGGTAGGTGAGGGAAGCCAATCCGTTTTCTACATCGGCCGAGGTGATTCGGCTGTTGTAATCTGCACTGTAAGAACCATCGTCATTCTGGGTGAAGCCACCGTAAATGGAGATATATCCTTTGCTGGTGGTGTAGCTGCTGATATCAATATCCACGCTTTGTGAATCGACAGAGTCATAACTGAAATCCGCGGGTACGACCATCTCAGACATATTGGTGGCAGAACTCAGCACCGTCGGAGGGATGGTCACATCAGCACCAGAAGTATCTGTCATCATGCCTAGAGGCGTTGTGTTAGATGTGCCAGAACTCGTTGTATCTGAACCAGTTGTACTAGAGTCCGTAGAAGAAGTACTACCGCTGCCTGATGGGGCAGTATCACCGCCTCCACCCCCACCACATGCGGTGAGTAAACCTGCCAGAGCTAGTGTGATAAGTGAATATTTCATGTCAGTTACTCCTCTGGCTCGTAGATTTTGTTTTCGGCTGCATTTTCTTCCGCATGCCAGGTGGTATTCGATACACCGCTGCTCTCTGTGTAGCCCGCGAACAATGGGTAAGCCTGAATCAAGTCGATATGTTCTTGTGGCCATTTCCACTCATCGGTGATGAGCAAGGCCCAAGGTAAGTTGGTACTGGTTTTGTAGTAACGGTTTTCCGAAGGAATACTGTCATCGTCTTGCCAACCATACAGGAAGGTATCGAACTGCTCTGTTGGTGCTTGGTCAGGGAGGTGAATTTCTAATCCCCGCCCTGGGTTGTACCAGATCCCGTCACGGACATAACTGCCGGGGGTGGAGAAGATAAAGGGGTCATAAGGCATGTCGGCGAGTCCATAGGTGTTCACGCCTTCGTTGGTATAGATATCAATCTCAAACTCGAATGATATATCTTCCTGACAGTACTGTGCCGTTCTATAGAAATTGCATTCACCAGATGGGATCTTTGTTTTCAGATCTTCTTCGATGATAAATATAGCTTCTGTAGAGTCGGCTTCGAGTCCGTTTTCTTGTTGTGCGACACCGTTATGTTTCAGGGTAGTGGAGGCGCTGTCGATGTCGGTTCGATTTAAACCTGGAAGACGGATGGCAAGGCCGTTGTGGTAACCCGCACCATAAGCAGCGAGATAACCAGTAATTAAAATTCTTGTCGCGTGGTTATCTTCATCAAGTGTTTCGGTGATCCGGAAAAGGACAACCACGTCATTCATGTCGTAGTCACCCTCTTTTGGCCAGTTATCTTCGAAGGCGATAGATGCGTAGCCTTGTTCACTTGGGTAATGAACAAGTGTTGTACCTGACTTCATTACCGTGACAGGGTGGTCTTCCACTTCGCCCGTGGTCGCACCGCCAAAGTAATCCAAGCCGGACTGTTCTGCGAAACGGAAGCGACTGTATGTGGATCCGATAGCTGCATCAACAGGAACAGATATTGAAAGGGTGTTTGCACCTGCTGACAGTAAACTGTCGCTGATGATTTTCTCACCACTGTCTTCAAAATCACCGTCAGCATTCCAGTCTATCCATGCCGATAAGTAGCCTTGCGTTGAAGCCTGCACCGATATAATGGCGCTCTCGCCAGCTTCCAATGCCGTAACGAAACCGACACCGTCTTCGTCAGCGGTACCTGCTTTGTTATCATCAAGTGGTGAGAGAAGACCGTCGCCTTCGCTATCTGGTGCGACCGAGCCAAGGTAATAGGCAGTGTCTATCTGGTGACGTGGACCGTTAGAGGCAAGCAAAGTCAGGTAGCTATCCGGCGCATCACCGAAGTCAATGGTGGAATCTTCATCAATCACAGGCGCGTTTGCACATCGCGCACCGTCATTTTGATTTGAGTTAGGACCGTCCGCAAATTTCACCGCAGTGATATCACCATCTGCGCCATAGTCAGAGAGGTCAATACGGAAGATGTCCCCGTCACTGTTACGCGAAACGTAGAAATAGCCATTAACATCGAAATATCCCGCACCAAATGTACCCGTTATTCCCGCGTTACCGACCAGTGTGGTGCTGCCGTCCGTGGTGTCGAACAGATACACCATCCCGGTTTGGTTGTCGATGCCATAAAGGCCACCGTTGCCTGGGTGGAAAGCGAAGTCGGTCAATCTGACCGAAGCAGTTGTTGTGATTCTCTCCATCTCCAAAGTAGCATTCGGGTCACTGTCCAATGGGCTCAAATCGATTTTGAACAGGCCCTTATTTTGTCGATATAGGTAGTAAGTGTGGTCATAAACGTCACCGACAAAGAAAGTGTGGTCAGTGGGGACGTCAGAAACGTTTAAGACTTCCGCTTGGAAATCCTGCCCTAAACGGACAATTTGCTTGTTGGATGTGTCGTACCCATAGATATACCTGTCTTCGAAGTTGAAACCTACGCCGTTGATATTGGCATTCAAGCCGGTATCAGATTGCAGCAAGCTGGTGTCGCCGGTGACGAGATTAACGCCATACACTTGTACCGGATTAGCTTGAAACAAATAGGCTTTACTTGGACACGTATCGAACGGCGTTGCATAGGCAACGGGTGACATCAACGCTAGCGCGAGAGATATGGCACGTCGAGACATAATTTGCTCCAGGATTTGACAATGTTAATAACCCCATTTCAAAGAGCGTGCCATTTTTAATTTGCTGATATTTATAAGTTTATTATTGTGAGAATCAGTCTGGAATAGGTTTTTTTCTCAGATTGACAGTCATAAGAAAAGGGACGGAATACTGATTTCTCAATATGAGAAATCAGTATTCCGTCGTATGGTAGATTAGCCTCTTTCCCCCCAGCAACGCATATTTTCAAAGCGTAGGGCAAAGTAATCAATGAATGCGCGCACCTTGGGGGCGAGTTGCCTCGAGCTTGGGTAGACAGCCCAAATTGCAGTGTCTGATTCCAACTGGAAGTTCTCGAGAATTCTCACGAGTTCACCACGTTCCAATTGCTCGTGTACTGCCCAATTTGAACAAACAGAAATGCCAATTCCTTCGATACAGGCGTCCCTTACGGCTTCACCGTTGTCGGTTCTCAACAAACTCTTCACTTTGATGCTTTCAAGCCCGTTGGGGGTTCGAAACGCCAGTTGTTCCAAAGAAGGGAGTTGAACAAAAGAGTGGGTGCTGAGCTCCTTTAGTGTTTCTGGCTTGCCGTTTTTAGCAATATAAGACGGTGAGGCACACAGCATTCGGTTATCCGGTGCAAGCTTACGCGCGATGAGACTGGAATCCTTGAGCTCGGCATTTCGAATGGCGATATCAAAGCCGCCTTCAACCAGATCGACGATAGAATCTGACAGGCGCAGGTCGAGCGAAAGATCGGGGTATTCCTCCAAAAAGCCTTTTAGCCCAGGAATAAGATGCATTCGTCCAAAAGATGCAGGGGCGGTTATTCGAAGTGTTCCCCTTGGTGTGGTCGTTCCCCCTCCGACCGAGGCGCACGCCGCCTCGACACTCGCCAACACATCCTCTGCATAAGGCAAAAAGGCAATGCCTTCTTCGGTCAGCGAGACTTTTCGTGTGGTGCGATGCACTAATCGCACGCCCATGGACTCTTCGAGCTTGTTAATGTGCGCACTGGACACCGCAGGTGAAAGGCCGAGTTCTGCACCCGCGGCACTGATGTTGTTTGTCGAGGCTAACCGGACAAAGAGTTTGAGGTGTTCGATATTCATCATTATCAATAAAAATTAAAAAGTGATTCTTTATTGCGAGTAATTACTAATGAAAGCGTTTCAAATAGGATAGTGGGTAAAGGTAGTCAACAGCAATCGCTAAAACAGAGACAGCATGACAACGCATGTCGTGGTAAGGGTAAGAAGTTCAGATGTTTGTGCTGCCAATGCTTAACCACCAATGGTCGATAGCCCCTACGAACAAGGGAATAACAATGACAAAAACGATTTTAATTACAGGCGCAACAGACGGTATTGGGTTGGAGACCGCTAAACTACTGGCTTCTCAAGGTCACAATATCCTGTTGCATGGGCGCAGCGCCGCCAAGCTGGATAATGCGAAAGTCCAAGTTCAGGGGATTGAAGGTGTCGGTAATGTGGAAACCTACTTGGCAGATTTGTCGAACCTGAAGGATGTGGAAAAGTTTGCTGATGAAGTGGCGGCAAACCACTCATCGTTGGATGTGCTGATTAACAACGCGGGTATTTTCCGAACCTCTTCGCCAATCACCGAAGATGGATTCGATGTGCGGTTCGTTGTAAACACCGTCGCGCCGTATCTGCTGACTAAGCGCTTGCTGCCGTTGCTTGGCGGAGGAGGGCGTGTTGTTAACCTCTCTTCTGCCGCGCAAGCCCCCGTCAACATTGCCGCGCTGAAAGGTGATGTAAAAGTCGGTGATGAATTCTCGGCCTATGCACAAAGTAAGCTGGCCATCACTATGTGGACGCAAAAGCTGGCGCACGATCTAGGTATTGATGGTCCCATGTTGGTGGCCGTTAACCCGGGTTCAATGCTCGGCAGCAAAATGGTGACGGAAGGGTTTGGTGTGTCAGGCGGTGATATTGGTATTGGCGCCGATATTCTCGCTCGAGCCTCGCTGAGCGACGAATTCGCTGACGCTTCCGGTAAGTACTATGACAATGATTCGCATCGCTTTGCTGCTCCGCACTCTGAAGCTGCGAATGGCACTAAAGTCGACGCGGTTGTCGAAGCGATTGAGTCGTTAATTTAAGTGCTAAGTGCTAAGTGCTATTTGAAAAAGAACCCCGCTTTTAGCGGGGTTCTTTTTTGTTGGGGCTAGTTTGTTGTACGCCTGGTTTTTGCCAACAGGGCGATAGCGCCGAAAACCACAGTTAGTAACCATAGTTGAGAAAGGTGTCCTAGCTGGCTCTGAATAGTCGCGCCCATTTGATTGAGCTGAATAGTCGCTTGAATAGCGGGTGTGGAAGGTACGATTTGCGCCAAAGAGTTCAACCACACTGGCAGTTCACTGCTTGGCCAGACAAATCCTGATGTAAACAGCAGAGGCATCGAACTTAACAAGACCGTTAAGGTAATGATTTCCGGCCTTGAAAGACATTTTCCAATCACCGTACCTAGGCCAATCGTCGCCAGCAAAAAAGGCATCATAATGATGATGAGATTTACAGGCTCTGCCAAACGATTAACCCCGTTTATCTCAAGGCTGGCGCCCAGATAGTACATTGCCATTACACTGTAAATCGCAGTAAGAATGCAGGTTCGCGCGATAAGATTTTTCGCCCCGTTATGTGGGTTTACGCTGGCCAGCATGCCGGAAGCGATCAGCAAAGTTTGCTGCAAGATCAGGATAAACACGCCGGGAACCACGTAATTTCCGTAGCCAGTCGTTGGGTTATAAACCGGCACCAAATTTAGTGAGAACGGTGTTATCTGCTTGGATGCTGCTTCCATTGGCGTATCTTGCATCATGGCGCGCGTCGTTTTTACTGACGCACCAAGTGTGTTGCCCGCATTGACGACACCTTCTGCGATAGTGCCGTAGGTCAGGAAGAAAGAAGCGTCTCCTCCAACGGAAATCACCGGGCTTTTGCCCATCAACAGGTCGCGGTAGAAGTGCTGTGGAACCACAACGACACCTTCGATATTACCACCGGCAATTTGAGCGCTGGTTTCCGTCTCTGTGCTCAATCGCATCGCAACAGAAAGCTGTGGGGTGGCGTCCAACATTCTAACGAACGTGCGGCTTTCCTGACTGTTATCGTGATCGACAACCGCAACACGAAGTTCGCGTGGGAGTTGGTTTTCATACGGCAATGGGTAAAGCAGTGAATAAATAATAATGCCGCCAAACACGGTGAAAACCACTGCCGGATTGGTAAACAGTGCCTTCAGTTCTTGCTTAAACAACGCAGTCCAACTCATATGCCAGCCTCCTGAATTAGCGTCGCTGAGCGGCAGAGTCGTTTGAGTTTAGCGGCGACAAGTAGCCAAATCAGGCTGAAAGCCGCTAAAGCGAGAAGCATGGGCTGCATTTGTATCAGTGTCGCGCCATAGTTGAACTGGCCAATTTGCACCGTGATGTAATGACTCACTGGTAACATTGCGCGCCAACACTGCGCCAGAAACGGCATGTCACTGGCTGGAAAGCTCACTCCCATAAACGCAAAGGCTGGCGCGGTAAAACCTGCGACCAGACTCATCGCGCGGGTCGCATCTCGTGTGCCTAAATACAGTAAGGAACCTACCGCGAGACCTGCTGACACCATCAAGCCTTGTGAGGCGAAAAGTAACGTCCAGCTTCCGTTCATCGGCCAGCCCAACCCAAAGTGCATGGCGGTGGCGAAGACAACGCCCATCAGCCAGAGCGGAATAAGCAAGCCTACTACTTTGGCGATTAGCGCCGACAACAAACCTTGCTTGAAGTGATTTTCCAGCCCTATGCGTTTGTCGGTCAGTGCCATGGAAAGCATGCCGCTCGCGACAATCACAATTTGCCAAAGTGCAGGAATAATCGCGGAGACAAGAAACTGCGCGTAGTTAGTGCCGTTGTTAAACAGTGGCACTAGTTGAAAACGGACAGGCACAGACTGTCCTGCTGCTTGTGAGGAAACCGTTGTGCCATGAAGCATTTTCCCTTTGGTTTCGACCATGGCTGCAAAGGTGCTTTGGCTTTGGGTAATCGCCGCATTCACCAGCTTACCAATCAGAATATATTGGCTGTTGTAGAAGGCCGTCACTTCTGGGCTTTCGCCGCGAAGAGTGGCTTTCTCAAAGTCCGAGGGAATGATAACAGTAGCGTAAGTCTCCGCACTGTTCAGTAAAGCGGTAGCTTCTTGAACATTGGTAAAACTACGAGTTTCCAACGTAGGACTGGCATCGTAGTAACGGGTGAGGCTCCGTGACATGGCACTATGGTCAAGATCGACCACGCCAATTGGCAAATCGCGACCGGTGCCTGATGAGAAAATCGCCCACACCAACAGAAACAACGCTAGGGGTAGCCAGCCCAGCAGAGCGGTTAGCCACTTATCTGATGAAGTTAATCGCGACTCATCCAGAAGCCGTGACGCAAACGAAGGTTTGTCCATGGTGATCAACCCTGAGTCTGCTCGGAGACCAGAATACTCATGCCTGCGCGTAACCCTTCGATAGGTGTTACAGGGCGTGCCTCCACTTCAAAGGTACGCATGTCATAGCCGTTCTGGCTGTTGGTGGCGCGCCACGTCGCGAAATCCCCCAAGGGGGCAACATGGGTGACTTCAAACTCGTAAGCCTGCTCTCCCAGAGAAGGAATGTTCGCCTCAAACTGAGCACCTTTGGCAAATTGACGCAGTTTGTCTTCGCGAATATTGAAGACTGCCCAGGCATCTTTCATGTCGATGACGGTGACAACTGGGAAACCTTGCGGAGCCAGCTCGCCAGGGTAAAGCAGGATTTGGCTGACTTCGCCTTGATACCAGCTATGGATCTTGGTGTCTTTGGCATAAGCTTCCACCTCAGCAACCGCACCGGCTGCCATGCGGACTTTTTCCTGCGCTGCCCGTTTGGTTTCAGAGCGCGCACCGGCTTTCGCCAGTTCATACATTTGGAGCGCAGCATTTTCTGTGTACTTCGCCGCTTGCCACTGGGTGTAGGCTTCGTCGCGTTTTTGTTCAGCGGCAACACCTTCTTTGTAGAGCGCATCGACACGTTTGAAGGTTTTGTCCGCCAGTTGTGCCGCAGCACGGGCCTTTTGCCATTGGTCGCGCGCAGCGCTGATTTCCTGCTCACGAGCGCCGCTTTCAGCTTGTTCTGCCATGGCGTCCGCTGCTTGTTGTCCGGCTTTCGCTTGCTCCAGCTTGGCATCAAGCTCTGGGCTAAAAAGGGTGAAAATCAAATCGCCCTTATTCACGGTTTCACCTTTACGCACCAACACATTATCAATACGGCCAGCGACCTTCGAAGAAATGCTGTATTGCTGCGCTTCAATCTGACCTTGAAAACGCTCAGGCACGGGTTGATAAGCTTGGTAAAAGCTGTAGCCAATCCAACCAATAACGGCAGCAGCAGGCAAGGCCAGCGCAATAGATTTCAATTTGCTCATTGTGATTTATCCCTTTATTGGTTGGGTTGATTGGAGTGATGCCGCCTGAAATTCTGGGAAACGGTTCATCTCGCCGCTAACAGCGAGTAGACGGGAAAGCGACAGCACGTATTGGTATGACGCTGCAAGCTGCTGGGTTTTGATGCTGGCGAGATAAAGCTCAGCATCGACGACATCGAGTGAAGTGGAAAGCCCCTGTGCGAAGGCTTTTTCACGCAAGCGAAGGTTTTCTTGTGCAAGGGAAATGCTTGAAGCCAAACCTTGGTACTCTTCCAGTGCTTGTCCTGCTTCTCGCCATGTTTTCTCAACCAGCAGTGAAAGGTCTTGTTCCGCTTGGGCGCGAAGGTGCTGAACCTGAAGTGCGGTGCTGTGAGCGGCTTTCACTTTGTCTGAACGGCCACCGTTGTCGATAAGGGGAATACTTACACCCACGCCAACTGCCCAATCAGGTGCCAATTCAGCGGTCAAGGAATCACCTTCATAGAGGTTGTAGTTACCGTAAAGATAAACCTGCGGGTAGTACTTGCCTTTCTCTAGGTTAACCAAGCCATCAGCTTGTTCACGCTTGGCGTCCAACACTTTTAGACCGGGATAATCCGCGAGTGTTTTTTGCATGAATGGCGCCATCGCAGGGGCGTGTTTCTGAGTAAATAGGGCGCTGGATGGCGTCACCGGTGCATCGCTTTTCACCAGTGTTTGCAGCGCAGCTTGCGCGATTTCCAGGTCGCGTTCGGCTTTACGGCGTTCGGTCCTGGCTTTGTCGTAAGAGACTTCCGCTTGCAAGCGTTCCACGCGCGCAATTTGCCCCTGTTCTTCCAGCTTTTTCGCGTGGTCGAGGTGTTTTTCGAGCCCTTGCTCCACTTCTGCGCGAGTCTCTAACACTTGCGCTGCCAGCACGGTCGCAAAATAGACTTTCGTTAGATCTTCAAACTTCGCCTGTTGAGCCATTTGCATCAAGAAGCTGGCTTCGTCGCGCTGGGCGTTGGCAATGTCTTCCGCTGCAAGAATACGGCCGCCGGTAAAGATCGGCCAGATAGCGCGGATCGAACTGGTGTAGATATCGCGGTCGGCCAAGGTGGTGGTCAGCAGGTTATCGAGGTTCCCCATCAGCGGAGCTAATTGAGGAACGGAACCAGCCAATTGGCCTAATGCATCGCCACCATTCATATGGTGAGCTAGCTGAGACGGTTTGAGTTCCACGTCCTGGTCCAAGCGGGTGTAGCTACCGCTGAGTGAAATCGCAGGAAGGTGATGTGCCGATGCAGCGTTTCGCATGTGTTCGGCGCGCTGAACGTTAGCGCGTTCTGCGGCTATCGCATCATTCCGGGTCAAGACAGATTGCCATGCCTGCTCAAAGGTCATGGGCTCTGCGCTGCTCACACTGGGCAAAAGCATCAATGCAATGATCAAACGGACAAGGAAGGGTTTTCTGGCAAGCATAATGGTTTCCGCATGAGGAAGTTGCGAACATATTAGAGCTATTACTCTAATAAATCCAGAGGAAGCTCAATAGACCCTGGTTTCGCAATGAGAAGTCGCCGGCGACGTACAAAACGGATTTCGGACCTCTCAGACGGGTAGAAACGTGGCGAGTCGTTATAGAAATGTGGGTTGTGGGTATATGCATTGTGTTGTTATGACAGAATTTTCTTTTTTGTGAATGAAACATCAATCAGAAATTTGTTGAAGTTCGAGTGGGAAAATTGTTTATGAAACCCTAATAAATGAAGTTGAAAATTCTGATAGATAGTGAAAGCGTTTTCATGGGGTGTAATGCTGTTATCTAGCTAATAAAAAAAGAAAAAATACATCCATACTAATCGAGTATTTGATCAATTTGGGTCTGATCGAGAATTGTTAAAAGAATAATAATCTAGTTTTTCGCTTATAGGTTGGTGGTATTCACTATATGAATGGATAATGCTTGGTGTGATGATTTGAAGGCAATTTCATTTCTCATGATAATTCAATCAATGCAACGATTGTTTTATTATTGATACACAATGTTCGTGTTGCTCCATGGCAGAATACATCTAGGGTTGCGGCAAATCGGTAACCTTTTTTGGGGAGGAAGCCATGGCCAAACTTTCACCGGTTATTTCACAGATTTCTGGGCAGTATCAGCGTTATCTTTTTATCCTGTTTTGTATGGTGATGTTCTCTGAAGTCGCGCGCGCAAAACAGTTGACCGACCAACAAAAACTCCAAGTTCGTGCTTTAGGCCATGTTTCCATGTGTGTGGAACCGAACTGGTTACCCTTTGAAGCAATAAATAATGACGGAGAATACGTCGGTGTTTTGGCAGACTATGCCGAGTTAATCAGCCGAAAGCTTGGTCTTCCTTTCGTTCTTCACCCCACAGCGTCTTATTACGAAAGCCTGCAAGCCTTAAAAGCAGGTGTCTGTGATTTCATTGTTGCGGACGTAGCAACCGAACAGAAACTTCAAGATTATTTAGCCACCGAACCTTATTTTATTTCGCATCGTGCGCTGGCAACGCATGTCGACGCTCCCTTTGTTGATGATTTGGTCAACCTTGGCGATGAAACAATCGGCGTATTGGCTAACTCGCCTGCCGTCGAAGTGATCCCAAAGCTGTATCCGCACTTAACCGTCCAGACATTTGAAAGCACAGAGGAAGGGTTGAAGAAAGTAGAATCCAGAGAGCTGTTTGGATTTGTTTCTGTGCTGGGATCATTGGTGTATGTGATTCAGGACCATCACATCACCAATGTGAAAATCGGTGGTGTGCTTCCTTCCAACGCCAAACTCTCGATGTTGGTGAACAAAAACAGGCCAGAACTGGTAGGCTTATTCAACATTGCCATCAATGATATTTCACCGCTAGAACGAAAAGAGATCTTTGAGCGTTGGTTCCCTGTCCGCTATGAAACGGGCATAGATTGGGGATTGTTCTGGTCAGTGATTTTCGCCATTTTCATCTGCTCTGCCACTACGATAGGCCTTTTCTATTACTGGAACCTTCGCTTGAAGCAAGAAATCCGGCGACGCTTGGAAGCGGAGGAGAAAATTACCGAACTGGCAATGACTGACCCTCTAACCAAGCTGGCTAACCGCATTCGGTTTAGTGATGACTTAAAGCTGGCTTTGCATGCAGCAAGTTTGAAGGGACGTCATGTTGCCCTGGCCATCTTGGATTTGGACGACTTCAAACCCGTCAACGATTTGCACGGACACCCGATCGGTGATGAATGTTTGAGAATCGTCGCTGGGCGGCTGCTTAAACAATGCCGGGAGCAAGACACGGTTGCGAGGTTGGGTGGAGACGAGTTCGCTATTATCTATAACGGACCCGAAAGCCGGGATATGTTGCCGGATATCGCCCAACGCTTAATCGAAGCAGTGGGTAAACCCATTTATGTGGATGATATTGAGATTCAGGTGGGGCTTTCCATCGGGTTTGCCGTATTCCCAGACCACAGTATAGATAGCGATGGCTTGGTTCGTCTTGCTGATGAAGCCTTGTATGAAGCAAAAGATATGGGTAAGAACAAATTCAGAATCTTCGAGCCTGACTCTGTAAAAAAGTCTGAACGGGCTTTGGGCTTTGAACGAAAAACAGTCGTTTCTGAGATAGAAACATTTAGATGAAAGAAAAGGGCACATATTGTGCCCTTTATCATGCCATGTTGGCGGTTTACGCCATTTGCTCTTCCGCTTCTTGCTCTAAACGCTTCTTCTCACGCATCAGTTCATTGAACTCAATACGTGCCTGTTGCGCTGCTTCAGAGGCCTGAAGTTTATGTTCTTTGGCGGCCATGGCTTCGTCAGTCAGGCGTTGGATTTCATCCAGCTGCTCTTGAGGAGCATCGCCCAATTCCATGCCAGTTTCGCCTCGCGACAACGCTTCTGCGCGGATGTTTTTCTTGAGATCCCAAATAGCATCCAGTTTCTCACGCTCTTCGTTTGCTGCTGTGATCGCTTCGTCTTTCAGTCGTTCAAACTTTGCCATCGCCATGCCTTCACGAGACCAAGGGTCAACCTCCGGAAACTCTTCGATGTTGATGGTTGGGTCTTCATAGCCTTCCTGATGTGAAAGGTCGAGCGTTGCTGCTTTCACACCGGAGATCATCAGCATTACTGCAATCACCAGCAGAGGTAAGCCGCCGACGATTGCCGCCGTTTGTAGCGTTGCCAGACCACCCATAAACATCAGGATAGAAGGCATCACAGACAGGGTGAATGCCCAGAACAGACGGTTCCAGCGTAGCGGGTCTTCAGTCACGTTATTCTGTACTACAGAAGCCAGAATGAACGAGATGGAATCGAACGTGGTCGCGGTGAAAATGATACATAGAATCGTGAACACAGCGATAACCACAGTGCTCATAGGCAGCTGCTCAAGGATTGAGAAAATCGCCGTTGTCGCGCCTTTCTCATTCAGGATAGAAACAACATCCAATTGACCTGACAGTTGCAGCGACAGACCAAAGTTACCCAGGATCATGAAGTACAGCGCACAGCCCAGCGAGCCGAAGAAGATGGAGCCTGAGACCATCTGCTTGATAGTACGGCCACGCGAAATACGCGCCACAAACAGACCCATACTTGGCGCGAATACCAGCCACCATGCCCAGTAGAAAATAGTCCAATCCTGCGGGAAGTGGGTGTCTTCAAACGTGCCGTAGCCACCAAACGGTTCTGCCCAGGTTGCCATGACGAAGAAGTTCGACAGCATACGACCGATGGAGTCCAAACCGGTTTCCAGCATGAACAGCGTTGGGCCAGCAAACAGTACAAATGCCAGCAGACCGAGTGCACCCCAAAAGTTAATGTTACTCAGAACCTTGATGCCCTCATCCATACCTTTGTAAGACGAGTAGGCGAACAGCGCGGTACAAAGCAGCAGAACACCGATTTGAGTCACTGTGGTAGAAGGAATGCCAAACAGGTAGCTGATACCTTCGTTGATTAATGGTGCAGCCAGACCCAATGTGGTTGCAGCACCACCCAGAAGACCAAAGATGAAGAGTACATCAATGAACTTGCCCAGCTTGCCGTGGCTACGTGCTTCACCAATCACAGGCATCAGCGCCGCAGATACTTTCAGTACAGGCTGCTTACGAACATAGAAGAAGTAAGCAATTGGAATAGCAGGGATCAGGTAAATAGACCAAGCAATTGGACCCCAGTGGAAAATACCGTAGGTCGCTGCCCAACGAACGGCTTCTTCACTGCCAGCCTGAAGCTGGAAAGGAGGGTTTTGATAGTAGTAAGCCCACTCGATAGTACCCCAGTAAAGAATACTGGCACCGATACCGCCACAGAAAAGCATCGCAGCCCAAGAGCCGGTTGCAAACTCTGGTTTCTCGTCTGCGTCACCAAGTTTGATTTGTCCGATATCGCTGAAAACGATGTAAGCCATAAAAAAGAAGGCAGCGATACCAAGAGCCAGATACATAAAGCCCAGCTTGTCGGTCATAAAGGTTTTTGCAATCGCAATCCACTCTGCGCCTTGGTCAGGCCAAACCAGCAATGGAACGATGACAGAAAACAGCAGCCCCAACGCGCCGAAGAAAGTCGGCTTGTCGATGAGCTCAAAGTGTTTTTTCATAAAATAAACTTCCAGTTCACAGTGTTGTATCTAGAAATTCTCATGATGAATGCAATCCATATCAATTCAGCTATTGGATGCTGAAGATAAAAAGGATTGATGAAATTCACTGCGTGAATGGAATGCTGGGCGATTCTTGTGTTGGGTGAATTTTGCTTTCCGAAAGAAGCGGTGGGGTTAACAATTTGGTGATAGCTTGCACGATGAGAGGAATTATTCTTTTACAAAATAGAGACCGCTCATCAATCTAAAAGTGTGAGCGATCTCAAAATTACTTATCGTTCGAAAGATTAAGCGATCTTCTCCGCTGACGCGAGGCGGTATTGAACCATGTCTTCAATGGTCAGTACTGGCATGTCATGCCTCTTACCGAACTCGACGATCTCTGGCGCTTTTGCCATGGAGCCATCTTCATTTTGCACTTCACACAAAACACCGGCAGGCGAAAGGCCGGCCATTTGCATTAAATCGATAGTGCCTTCGGTGTGACCACGACGGACAAGAACACCACCTTTGCGTGCGCGGAGTGGGAACACGTGGCCAGGACGAGCCAGATCAGAAGGTTTCGCATCTGGGTTCGAGGCGGTCTTGATCGTAGTGACGCGGTCAGCCGCAGAAACGCCGGTTGTGACGCCCACTTTGGCTTCGATTGAAACGGTAAAAGCGGTCTGGTTGGCGCTGTTGTTATTGGCCACCATTGGCTGAAGTTCCAGCTTATCGGCTTGTTCTTCAGGCAGGCACAGGCACACGATACCAGAGCATTCGCGGATCATGAGTGCCATTTGCTGAGTGGTTAGGTGGTCTACAGAATAAATGATGTCACCTTCATTCTCGCGATCTTCGTCGTCGAGAAGCAAAACGCCTTTACCCAAACGCAGTGCTTCAAGCGCCGCTTCAACGCGCTCAAATGGGGTGCCAGAAAGTAGAGATGTGTGAGTCTGATTCATGGTAACTCCTAAGTTTAAATACCAGAATCAGGGCGTATACCCAAACGTCCTGAAGATGAAGGATTCAGGTTGTTTGGGTATGGATGAGCGCAAACTGCGAACGCAGCCATACGCAATCCAACGATCTTCGGCTAAGCGAGCGCCGCCGTGAATCGGTGCATTTTTATCATCCTCTTTCATCCGGACTATAACCGTCGGCCTTGGCATCTCACCAAGTCTGCTGACCCCAAACATGTGTTTGGGCGCTCGCGGGCTCGCCAGTCTTACAATGATTTGCGTGCTGACATACCGCCGGTGGGGAATTTCGCCCCGCCCTGAGAATAATGCTCAAAATGAGCAAACAAATATTACTGTGTTTTCAATCGAAAAGGGAAGGGCAGATCGGCTGCATGCTTATTGTTTGCGCGATCAGTGTTCCATACGTCGCATGTACTCTTTCGGCGTACACCCACGGACGCGTTGGAAGGCTTTGGTGAAGCTTTGTGGGTTGCTGTAGCCAAGTAGACGGGCAACCTCATCCGGGGCATAGCCCTTTAACATGTACCTCGCCGCAATGTTATTCAGCACATAACCCCGCATGGACGAGAAACTGAAACCCAATCGATGTAATCGCCGCTGCAATTGCTGGGTAGAAAGGCCCAGTGTTGATGCGACCGTTTCCAAAGAGGGCATGCCGTAATGACGGGTAAAGTTCACCACTTCATACAGCGCTTTGGTGGGGTCATCGCGTTGCGGCATATTGACCAGTTCATCCAAATCAAACAAAGAAATCAGTGTTGCTTTGTTATGGTCGCGCGGCACGGCATGTTCCAAAAGCAGTAGTTTATTATCGAACCAGACTTCCGTCATGGCGCAACCTGTCTTCACTTCACATCCAAACCATTCGCTTGCGGCATTGATATCTATATCCGTCCCTTTGAGCCTGACGGCCAGCGGTGCAAAACCTTCATGGGTAAAATGGCGAAGAACGGAAGTCATCATAATGGCAACGCGCAGTGAATCGATAACTGCCGCTGTTCCTGAGTATTCGTTGTCATAACACCACTTCAACAACTTTCCTGATTGCCTTCCCACGTAGTGAGCGCCTGAGTGAAAGCAGCTCAAACCATAGTTGATTCGCCTGAAGGTGACTGCCAAATCCGGTGCAGACATAAACCAATTTGCTTTCACATCAATGGAGGAAATCGCCAGGGAATCTGCAATGGCGAGTGGATAAGACGGGTTGCCAGAGAGCTCGGCGATCTTTGTTAGCCATCCATTGACTACTGCATGGGGAACGAGCGCCATTTCATCGCTATATAGCGAGGATGGAATACCCAGTTGTTCCGGAGTTAAGTGATATTTCGAACATGCTCCGCTGATCAGAGGGCGGATATAGGCGATACGGATAAATGAGATGTCGAACATGCATATCACTTTAATGTGGATAGAAGAGTTCAATATATACGTAATTTTAATGTAATCAATCCATATTCAGGTGCCGATAATCTTCCTGTGTGAGCATTCACGCATTGAATAAATATCGGAGTATGTGAATGAGCCTGTTGGCAACCCCTTTTGTAGATACCACCACGGATACAGTCCTTCATGTGGTCGCGCTGGTTGTTCTTTTTGGATCGGTTGGCGCAATCGCGTTTGGCTTCTGGAAAGTCCATGAATTGCCTGTCAGCAAAGCCCGTAAAAAGCAGCACCACCAAATGGGATTGATATCCGCCCTGACATGGATTGGTTTTATCTGGCATTGGGTGTGGGTGGTTGCCGTGATTCTCGCGTTTGTGGATGGAGAAAAAGCACTGAGAAAGATCCGGGACATCTGGCGTGAGCCGAGTACGCCAGTCAATGAAACCGAAATCACCACAAACACAGTTAGCGAGAAGGAGGAAAATCATGCTTGAAGGTTTGGCCGTATGGGCACTCTTTATTTACCTGCTTCGCCTCGTTGGCATGCCATGGAACGTTTATAGCAAGGCATTCGCATACATTGGCGGTGGTTCTTGGCTGATTTTTGTTTGGATTGGATTATTGAATTTCACGCCGATGGACCTAACTGGCGGTTCTGTGGTGCAGTCTCCGCATATTCAATTGCGCCCGGGTTCAAATCAAATTCGCGGCAATGTTGATCAGATTTACGTTAATCCAAACCAACGCGTTGAAGAGGGTCAGCTTGTTTACACGCTTGATGCCGAACCTTACGAAATCGCTCTTAATCGTGCTGCTGTTGCCGAGCATGCGGCAAACGTGGCACTCGAAGTGGCGATTCAAGATGTCTCTTTGAATGAACAACAATATGAGGCAACGAAAGCTGATCTCAATGTGCTGGAAAGCCAACTGACCGCAGCAATAGAAGATGCTAAATGGAAGACGAGCCAACTAAACCGCTACATCACACAAAACAAGCGTGCGCCTAATACCGTGACGGAATCTGTGATGGACGAGCAACGCAACAAGGTTCAACTGGCCAGCGCTCAAGTTGCCACGCTCGAGAAGCAAATACAAAAAGCGGAAATTGGTGTTGAGCAAGCGCGTCTGAACAAAGAAAAATCGGTGCTGGCAGTCGCCACTAAAGAAGCAGACTTGGAAAGTGCAAAAGAGAATACTGCGCAGGCTGAGTGGAACCTTGAACAAACCCGAGTGCGTGCGCCGGCAGATGGTTACGTGACTAACTTCATCATGCGCGAAGGTCAGTATGTAGGTATGGTTCCTCGCATCCATATGTACACCGATGAAAAATATGTGCTGATGCGAGTGAATCATCAAGCTATCCGCAATGTAAAAGTGGGGCAGTATGCTGAATTCGCGAGCCCGGTTTACCCAGGTAAGATCTTTAAAGCAGAAGTAGAGGGAATTGTTGAAGCAACAGGAGAATCTCAGGCCCGACTGATTGCCACTGACGACAATGTGCGCATGACTACAGGTTCAAATCTTGCCAACAAGCACCATTTTGTCAGGCTGAAACTGGAAGAACCGGAAGGCTATGACATTCCTGTCGGCGCAGTGGGACTGGCGTGGGTATCTGGTGAAAAGCCTATCGGGTTTATGAGCTTCCTTGATGTGATTCGCGGCATCATCATCCGAATGAAAGCTCAGCTTTACTTCATCTACTCGATTTAATCGACATTCATTTCCTAAAGGGCTCATTAAGAGCCCTTTTTCTTGTCTCTGTTACTGCATCTCATCACGATACTGCCCACGCTTAATAAGCTTTTCCTATGAGTGCCTGAATGTGAATCATCAAACGATAGAAAGTCACCAACCCAAGGGGTTGAGAGCCATTGCCATTTTGGAGGCAGGGAAGGGTTTGTTGGCCTTGATAGTTGGCTTGGCTTTACATGAATTGGGTGGTGCTGAAATCCAAGAACTATGCGAACAGATGCTGCGCCATTTGCGGCTTAATCCTGCTGGAGAAATTCCAAGTGTGATTCATAAAGCGTTGACAAGTGTTGATGACAGGAACCTGACCCTATTTGCATTGGGAACGGTGCTCTATGCCAGTGTCCGTTTTGTCGAAGCCTATGGATTGTGGCGAGCCTTTGGCTGGACAGAGTGGTTTGCTTTGGCAAGTGGGGCGATATATTTGCCTTTCGAAGTCTATGAAGTGATCACTACAGGCAAAACCATGGCATATCTAGCGTTGGGTATGAACCTGGTTGTGATTGGCTATATGGCAAAGGTTATTCAAAGGCGTTACCGGCAAAAGATGGGTACCTGAGAATGTATTTTGATGAATATTTGCACGAAAAATAATATTTGGGTGGTAAATTTATCTAAGTTGTTCATTTTTGCTTGTTAAATGAACAAAAAATTGGGTTTGTAACGTGATTTATCTAAATGTTTATTGACGTGTTGATTTGGGTCAATTTAATGAATTAACATGCGCTTTTTTCACGCTCACGTAAAAATAAGTACAAATATAATGACAACAGATACAAAGCCTTCAAAGTTCAAATCTTCTGCCATGATCGCTTACATGCTGCTGCTTAGTGGCCTGCTGACCTTTGGTGTTTTCAGCATCGCGGGTGCTGCATTTGCATACTTTAAGCGCAAAGAAGCGTTGGAAGCCGGGGAAGATATGTATGTCGACCATTTCCGCTGGATTATTCGCACCTTTTGGATTGCGGTGCCTCTGGCGTTGATGAATCTGCTGCTGATCCCATTGGGTATTGGTATGCTGACTGCGGGTGTCACTTACCTTTGGGTTTTCTACCGCGGTATGTATGGTGCAAAAGTGCTGACTGACTTAAAAAGCCCTTACAGCAACCGACAGGCACAGACGTCCTAAAATAAACAGATTTCCCCTCGAGAAAGCCGCTTTTTTAAGCGGCTTTTTTTATGTCGACGTATTTTGAGTTTCAGTGCTTTCGGCCGCTTTTTGCTTACTCAGTGTACGTTGCAATAGCTGACTGTAGAGCGGTTTTCCACCCATGGCTTGCGCTGTCATGGTTGCACCGAGAGACGTAATCAAAAGAGGGAGGATAAGCTCATAGTTATGGGTGAGCTCGATCACCAGAAGTATTCCGGTGATGGGTGCGCGAACGGTAGCAGCAAACAGTGCGCCCATGCCCGCGACAGCAAACATTCCAACAGTGATATCAAAGTCCGGAAATACCAACATACAAGCGGCACCAAAACAGGTACCAAAGAGCGTTCCCAACGCAAGCATGGGAGCAAAAACACCGCCAGGGGCGCCGGAACAAAAACAGGCGAGAGTGGTGACGGTTCGTGCTATGAATAGCAGTAGAAGCATCGAAAGCGTAAACGACCCGCCAACGGCATCTGTGATGAGATTTTCACCTGCGCCAGTTAATCGAGGCAGAAAAATGATCATCACACCAAACATGGCGCCGAGCGCTGCGCCAATGCCGATAAACCGTTTAGTTTCATGTCGGTGCAGACGCTCGAAACCGTCCATACTCCAAACCACCATCCGGTTGAACAGTACGCCAAAACCACCAAACATCAGCCCCAGAATTAGGAAAAGCCCCAAGGCTTCCAAAGGCACATCAGCATGCGCTGGTAAGGGGATCATCGCGCCTTGGCCTTGAAAATATCGATAGGTAATGGTCGCGACAATTGCGGCAATCATGACGGACTTAATCGAAATCAGGTTATAGCGAAACTGAGGGCGCATCTCTTCAACGACAAACATAATTCCTGCAAGTGGTGCGTTAAAGGCTGCAGCTAAACCTGCGGCAGCCCCTGAAGCTAGCAAGGTGTGGCGACTTTCATCATCATTGAGGCGGAATATATCAGTGATCATTCTGCCGACGCTGGAGCCCATTTGCACAGAAGGCCCTTCGCGCCCCAGAACCAGTCCTGCACCAATGGCGCCTATACCGCCAAAGAACTTCGCTGGAATTACCCGCCACCAACGAACGGGACGAAGCCCATCAAGTGCGCCCTCTATTTCAGGGATCCCAGAGCCGGCTGCTTCCGGGGCGATTTTCTTTACCAAGAGGAAGCCGAATGCAGAGAGCAAAGCGCTACTGAAGACAACAGTCACTATGGTCAGCAGCGACATTTCGCCATGGGCTTTTGACCATTCATTACGTTGCGTGATGACCCAATCAATGGCGATATCGAAGAAAGTACAGAGCAGCCCTGCTAATAGGCCAACGAATACCGCAAGGAAAAGAATAGGAAGCGAGCTTTGATGGCTGGCGAGAAATCGACGCATTACTCCTGATTGGGGGTTACGTGGTGTTGTAATTTCCTGCTCTCCTCCCGCTTGCTCGGCCATCGCTTGCTTCCTTCGTTCGAATACGTTTTCAGCATAGAGCAGTAAGGAAAAGGGTTATTATTCGGAAATGATACAGTCGCGATTATGCAATGAACCAATGGCTGTTGCTTTTTCTCCACGCTAGCACCGCATCAATAAACTCCCTTAACTTTTTGGGATAGAAACGCTGGTGTGTATAGACGAGGTTTAAATGATGCTGACTGGCAGACCAATTCGGTAAGACACGAACGAGACTGCCATCTGCCAGTGATTTCTCAACCAAGGCCAGAGGAATAGAGGCGATTCCTAAGCCTCCCATTGCCAGTGATATGAGCCCCTCATAACTTGAGCTGGCGTATTGCCCATGAACAGTGAGATGAACCCTTTGCCCGTCTTCAGAGTGCAATGACCAATCATTCCAAGATGCATCAAATGAGCTTTTAAGGCATGCCACGTTGAGAATGTCACTCAAAGTATTTATTGGGTGACGATTAACCAACGAAGGTGAGCAAACCAATACGTCTTTCAAAGCGCCAATATCTTTCGCAACTAGGTTGTCAGGTAGGGCTTTTTGAGATCTCAGCGCCACGTCGGACTCACCAAATTCAACATCTTTAATGTCCGTAGTGAAATCCAGTTCTAAGTGTATGTTGGGATTCTCTTTGGCAAAGGCGGGAAGGGCTGATTGGGCAATAAGAGGGCCTAGCGCATCTGGTGCAGTAAACCGAATGTAGCCATAACCGTCTTGAGTCAACATGTTGATACTTTGCGTCGCTTTCTGGGAGATCGTTTCGATTTGCTGTGCGGCGCTGAAAAGCTCTTTTCCAGGTTCTGTAAGTACGACGGAACGTGTTGTCCTGAAGAACAGCCTGCATGATAGCTCACTCTCCAAAGCACGAATGTGTCGTGAGACCAGTCCTTTGGATACACCCATTGAATCTGCCGCTTTTGAGAAGCTGCTTAGTTGAGCCACGGCCTTGAAGGTTTCTAGATGCGTTAAGTTCACATTGAATCCAAATAGTAAACAGTGTGTTCATTTTATACGGTTTTTCGCTATCGAGTTGCTTCATAAGATTTAATTCGTAAACAAAAGATCAACAGCCCCAAAAAGTCGCGAGTTTAAAATCTAAGAGGACATTGAGATGAATGCAGGCTATGTAAGCAAGAACTTGGAAGTGGCCAAAACTTATTTTCAGGCTGTGCAAACCGGAGATCTTGAAACTTTAGGAGCGCTGGTGGCGCCAAGTGTGGTTTGGTATCAGCCGGGTAACAATCGCTTTTCAGGAAAGCACGAAGGTGCGCAAGCAGTTTTTGGCATGATTGGCGGCATGATGGAAGTGTCACAAGGCTCTTTTAAAATTGAAACCTTTAACGTTGTTGGTGGCAATAAAAACAATGTCGCTGTGATCGTCGAGTTTTCGGCTGCACGTGGAGACCAATCAATGCGTATGGTCGGTGTCGATATGCTGACTATCGAGGATGGAAAGATTGTTGAAGCTTGGCTTTACTCAGCAGATCAGGTTTCAGAAGACACTTTCTGGGGAAACTAAGCAGAAGCCCAATGCTTCCGGAGTAAATCTAAAAGGGGCTCAAGCCCCTTTTCTAACCACATTTTCAGAATCTTCACCCAAGGAATCAATCTCTCTTTTCTTGCTCTGAGAAGGTAGCGCTCGTCACTAAAAACTGGCTAGGGTTAACTCAGTCCACTTCTTAACTTTTAGAGCCTTATGACTGAATCTGTTCCTGCTCTGGTGACGTACGCCGCGCTTGGCTGGGTTGCGCTGAATGCTATTTTCTTTGTATCCGAACGCTGGATGGTGTTCTCCGACATCATTTGGATTCTGCTCGCTGGATTACTTTATGGGTGGATCGCTTCCTCCTCCAATACTGGCCTACCAGAGTTGGTATTGAATCCGGAAATTGTCCTCTTTGTTTTTGTACCACTCCTTATCTTCGCTTCTACCAAGAAAATGTGCCTATTTCATTTCAGGCCGATTTTGCTGCCGGCGGTGCTGGCGGGCACGCTGGGCATTGTTATCAGTATGCTGGTGATCGGTGGCGCTCTTTATCTTCTGCTTGGCGTGGAATGGCTTCCGGCACTCTTGTTTGGCGTAATTATCTCAGCAACAGACCCGCTAGCAGTCAGTGCGCTGTTTAAAGGCAATGAAGCCGTGACGGAAAATCAGAAGTTGCTGATTGAGGGAGAGTCGATTCTGAATGACGGCTTCGTGGTGACAGTGGCAGGTATTCTCGCCTTATTGATATTTGGCGATGAAAACTTCGATGCTCTGCAAACAGGGTTCAGTTTTGTCACCCACATTTTTGGCGCACTGATATGTGGGGCTTTGCTGGGGAGGGTTGCAAGGTGGGTATTGACGCTAATGCATACATCGCATTATATCCTTACCACCAATATTACGCTGGCATTGGCCTATGGCAGCTTTGTGCTGGCCGAATTTCTTCACTTCTCGGGAATTTTGGCGGTATTCGCTGCGGCGTTGGCATACGGCTACAAGCCGGATCACGACAGCAAGAACCGTGAATCAGAAGAAAAAGTATGGGAATACCTGGATTATGCGGCTAATGCCTTGCTGTTTTTTCTGTTGGGCACCAGCTATTTCACACTGACATCAGATTCCACATTGCCTGTTTTTTACACCGTACTCGCTCTCATTCTATTGTTCGCTGCGCGGTTTATTGCTTTAGGTACTTTAAAACCAGTCATGCGTGTAGAACATAAAGTACTGTCCACGGATGAGTTCTGGCTGTTGAATTTCTCCGGTGCGAGGGGAGCCGTATCGGTCGCTTTGATTCTGTTGCTGCCTTCCACTTTTGAATATCAATCCTTGTTCCTTAGCATGGCATTTTTAATGATTTTGGTTTCGCTGATCGTTTACCCGCTAATCACGGTCAAAATCATCAAACGCATGACCCAGTGACCCATCTTAAAATTGTTTAAGCAGACACCTCAGCATGGAATGACGCTCTCAATGTGAGAGCATCATGGGGCGGTTAAGTGCCTCAAAAATGTTTAGTGTGCTAAATATTGTTCAATCAGTTCTTTCGTCATTCCGCCATCAATCATCTGTATATCACTGAATATAAAGTGTTAAATTCTTTGGGTTGTTCATTTCTCGCCTTTACACATCAAATATTGTTTTGACAACAAATGTTTAATTTGTAAGTCTATTTTTAATTGAACGTTCAATCAAAAAACATCTACGCTACATTTTTAACCTAAATGTGATGGTGTTTAGGGAGATTGGATGCAAGAAAAAAGGAGAGCGAAATGCCAAAAGTAGGGATGCCAGCAATTCGCCGCCCGCAGCTCGTTGCTGCCACCATGGCGGTGATAGATGAAGTAGGTTTAGCAGGGGCTAGCGTTTCACTGATCAGCCGCAAAGCGGGTGTGTCGGCAGGCATCATCAACCATTACTTTGGCGGCAAAAACGGATTACTCGAAGAAACGATGCGTTCCGTTTTGCGAGAGCTTTCTCAAGGCGTGCAGGTGCGTCTCAATGGTACATCGCCAAATGATGCATATGGCCGGATTCTGGCGATTGTTGAAGGCAACTTTGGTCCGAATCAGGTGAATACAGCGGTCACCAAAACCTGGCTGGCGTTCTGGTCGCACGCAATGCATGAACCTGTGCTTTTTAGATTGCAGCGTGTCAATGAAAAACGCCTCTTATCCCACCTTCGCATTGAATTGAAAAAGCTGATGTCTACTGAGCGCGCTAACTTCGTTGCCCAAGGTATTGCAGCATTGATCGACGGAATATGGCTTCGTGGTGCGCTTGCGCCGGAAGGTATTGATCCGCGTGCAGCAATGGCGACAGTCGAAGATTATCTCAAGCTTCAGCTGAAAGATGTTGAATCCGTATCAAAAGGCAAAAACTAAATGGATATTAAACAGTTATACATTCACGGACAGTATGTAAATGCGACTTCCGGCGAAACCTTTACCACATTAAATCCTGCTACCGGTGCAGCGCTTGCTGAAGTACAACAAGCAAGCCAAACGGACGTCGATATCGCTGTGACTTCCGCATGGGAAGGCTTCAAGGTTTGGTCTTCAATGAGTGCTGCAGAGCGTCGCGGCATTCTGAACAAAGCGGTAGCAATCCTGCGTGAACGCAATGACGAACTGGCTGCACTGGAAGTGTTGGATACCGGTAAGCCAATGCAGGAAGCGCAGTATGTTGATGTGGTCACTGGCGCGGATGTTATCGAATACTACGCGGGTCTTGCTGTGGCTATTCAGGGCGAACAGCAAAGCTTGAGCGAAAATCAATTCTTCTACACGCGCAAAGAACCTCTCGGCGTGTGTGCAGGCATTGGTGCCTGGAACTATCCGATCCAAATCGCGATGTGGAAGGCGGGCCCTGCTCTTGCGGCAGGTAATGCCATGGTGTTTAAGCCTTCGGAAGAAACACCGCTAACGGCGCTGAAACTGGCAGAAATCTTTACCGAAGCAGGTATGCCAGATGGCGTATTCAACGTGGTTCAAGGCGACTACCGCGTGGGTCAAATGCTGTCGCGCCATGAAAATATAGTGAAAGTGTCTTTCACCGGTGAGTGCGGTACGGGCAAAAAGGTCATGGCTGATGCCGCGGGTACGCTAAAGCCTGTCACCATGGAGCTGGGTGGTAAATCGCCACTGATCGTTTTCGACGATGCTGATATTGATAACGCAGTATCTGGCGCGATGATTGCAAATTTCTACACCCAAGGTGAGGTGTGTACACACGGTACCCGCGTTTTTGTCCATGACGATATCTATGACACTTTCCTTGAGAAACTGAAAGCTCGCACGGAACAACTGGTGGTGGGTGACCCTACCGACCCAGAAACCCAAATCGGCGCGCTGATTTCCAAAGACCACCTATCCAAAGTGCTCGGCTTTATCGAAAAGGGTAAAGCAAGTGGCGCGACCTTGTTGTGTGGTGGATACCAAGTGACAGAAGGTGAACTGGCGAAAGGAAACTTCGTTGCACCTACCGTGTTTGCGAACTGCACCGATGACATGTCACATGTTCAAAATGAAATCTTCGGCCCTGTGATGTCTGTTCTGCGGTTCAGCGACGAACAGGAAGTCATTTCCCGAGCGAATGACACCTCTTATGGCCTTGCAGCAGGCGTATTCACCACCAATTTCTCCCGCGCACACCGCGTGATTGCCAAGCTTCAGGCGGGCATTTGTTGGATAAACAACTGGGGCGCATCCCCGGCGGAAATGCCGGTTGGCGGTTACAAGCAATCCGGTATTGGTCGTGAGAACGGTATCCAGACCCTAAGCAGCTACACCCAAACCAAGAGTGTTTACGTCGAATTGGGCGATGTAGACAGTCCTTACGCATAAGAGATCGGGGCTGGGATGTCGAACAAAGAATTTGATTACATCATTGTTGGTGCTGGATCGGCGGGGTGTGTACTGGCAGATCGCCTGAGTGCGTCAGGTGAGCATCAGGTGCTGATCCTTGAAGCGGGTGGCACTGACAGAAGCATTTTCATTCAGATGCCGACAGCACTGTCGTATCCAATGAACACAGAAAAGTATGCATGGCAGTTTGAAACGGAAGTGGAAGAAGGACTGGATGGCAGGAAGCTGCATTGTCCTCGCGGCAAGGTTTTAGGTGGAAGTTCATCTATCAATGGCATGGTTTACGTTCGAGGTCACGCCTGTGATTTTGACGAATGGGAAGCCAATGGTGCAGCTGGCTGGAACTATCAAAACTGTCTGCCGTATTTCAAGCGTGCGGAAACCTGGATTGGCGGCGAAGACGAATACCGCGGCGGCAACGGCCCTGTCGGCACCTGCAACGGTAACGATATGGCGCTTAACCCGCTGTATCGCGCGTTTATTGATGCGGGTGAGCAGGCTGGCTATCCGGTCACAGAAGACTACAACGGTTATCAGCAGGAAGGTTTTGGACCCATGCACATGACCGTGGATGGTGGTGTGCGTGCCTCTACGTCAAATGCCTATCTTCGCCGTGCGTTAAAGCGTGACAACCTGACACTGATTAAGGGCGTCACGGTCAAAAAAATCCTGATAGAGAACAAAGCCGCAACAGGTATTGCCTATGAAAAAGGCGGTCAGTCGTTCGAGGTGAAAGCGCGTAAAGAAGTGATCAGTGCTGCTGGCTCTGTCGGTTCTCCGCAACTGTTGCAGGTATCTGGTGTGGGCCCGAAATCCGTGCTGGAAAATGCAAATGTGGAAGTAAAACATGATCTGCCAGGTGTGGGTGCAAACCTGCAGGATCATCTGGAAGTTTATTTCCAATACTTCTGCAAACAACCCATCACTTTGAACGGCAAGCTGGGACTTATCAGTAAAGGTTTGATCGGTACTCGCTGGATTTTGTTCAAAGATGGTCTCGGAGCGACCAATCACTTTGAATCCTGTGCATTTATCCGAAGCCGCGCGGGTATTAAATGGCCAAACATTCAATATCACTTCTTGCCGGCAGCAATCCGTTATGACGGAAAGTCTGCGGTGGAGGGGCATGGGTTCCAGGTTCATGTTGGGCCAAACAAACCGGAAAGCCGTGGCCATGTGCACATTAAAAGTGCCGACACCAATGACAAACCGGAAATCATCTTCAACTACATCAGCACCGAACAGGACAAACAGGACTGGCGCGACTGCATTCGCTTAACCCGCGAGATTCTGGCGCAGGAAGCGATGTCGCCTTATCGCGATGGCGAAATCCAACCGGGTATGAAAGTTGAATCCGACGAAGAAATTGATGCATGGGTGAAGGCGAATGTGGAAAGCGCTTATCACCCATCGTGCACCTGCAAAATGGGGGCGGACAGCGATGACATGGCCGTGCTCGATAACGAACTTCGGGTTCGCGGTATTGCCAACCTCCGTGTAGTGGATTCATCTGTGTTCCCAACGATCCCGAACGGCAACCTGAATGGCCCAACCATTATGGTCGCCGAGCGTGCTGCAGACATGATTTTGGGGCAGCCCATGGAGGCGCCGACGGATGTGTCGGTGTGGATTGACCCAAACTGGGAAACCCAGCAACGCCTGAATCCTATGCAGTAAGCGAGCTATGCAGTATGCGAGGTTAAGGCGACAAGCAACATCAGCAACACCCAAGTAAAAACGGAAGGGCGCAGCAAGTCGTTGCGCCCTCAGCCAAAAAGAAAGGAAGAGGAAGTAACCATGGATAATAAACAGACCAAGCGACTGGCAGGTTTGAGCATCACTCTGGCGGCAGGTCTTACTGCCATGCCAGCAATGGCAAACCAGTGTGAAACAGTCCGCTTCTCTGATGTGGGCTGGACGGATATTACCGCGACGACGGCTGCGACCACGCTTGTACTGCAAGGTATGGGATACAACACTGACATCCAACTGTTGTCTGTCCCTGTTACCTATACCTCGCTGGCAAATGGCGACATCGATGTATTCCTCGGTAACTGGATGCCGACCATGGAAGGTGACATCGCGAAATACCGCGAGGCGGGCACCGTAGAAACCATCGGCATGAATCTGGAAGGTGCTAAATACACCCTAGCCGTACCAAAGTATGCTTTTGAAGGTGGCGTAAAGAGCTTTGCTGATATCGAAAAGTTTGAAGACAACTTCAAAGGCCGTATCTACGGTATCGAACCAGGTAACGACGGTAACCGTCTGATTCAGGACATGATTGATGCCAACGCTTTCGGACTGAAAGAGTTTGAATTGGTTGAATCAAGCGAAGCGGGCATGTTGTCTCAGGTTAAACGTGCCGTGCGACGTGACCAGTGGATTGTGTTCCTGGGCTGGGCGCCACACCCAATGAACAGCAACTTTGAGCTGGAATATCTGGACGGTGGTGATGATTACTTCGGCCCTAATTATGGCGGCGCGAATGTTTACACCAACGTACGTCAGAACTACACAACGGAATGTCCGAATGTCGGCAAACTGCTGACCAACCTGAAGTTCACCCTGCCAATGGAAAACGAAATCATGAACGGCATTCTGAACGACGGTGAGAAACCGGAAGTGGCCGCGAAGGAATGGCTGCAAAGCAATCCTGACGTGCTGACTGCATGGTTGGACGGCGTGAAAACACAAGACGGCAAAGATGCACTGCCCGCTGTGAAGGCTCACCTCAATATCCAGTAAACCCAACTGCATTTCGCAAGCAGTAAACGCGAAAGCAGGTGCTGGGCTGGTCATCAGCCCAGCACATCAATATGGATTTTGGAGTACACATGAACTGGATTACAGATAATAAAATTCCACTCGGCGACTACATGGAAACCGTTGTCGATTGGCTAACCTACAATGCAGCGGGCTTTTTCGACGCGCTTTCACTTTCGCTTGAATGGCTGATTCTTTCCCTCGTCGATGTGATGCAATGGTTCCCACCTTATGTGCCTATTGCGTTGACTGCGGGCATTGCCTGGTTTCTTCACCGACGCGTTTCGCTGGTGATTTTTGTTGTTGCAGCGCTTCTGCTGATTTTGAATCTGGGCTACTGGACGGAGATGATTGAAACCTTCGTACTGGTGCTCACCGCGACCATGTTGTCGGTATTACTGGGCGTGCCGCTGGGTATTCTCGCCGCACATCGACCTTGGCTGTATACCTTTATGCGTCCGGTTCTGGACTTGATGCAGACCATACCAACGTTCGTTTACCTGATCCCTACACTGGTTCTGTTTGGACTGGGTGTCGTGCCGGGTCTGATTTCCACGATTATCTTTGCCATTGCTGCACCTATCCGCCTGACTTATCTCGGTATCCGCAGTGTGCCAGAAGAGTTGATAGAAGCGGGTAAAGCGTTTGGCGCTACACCAAGCAAACTGCTGTTCAAAGTTGAACTCCCTGCCGCCATGCCAAACATTATGGCAGGCATTACCCAGTGCATCATGTTGTCACTTTCAATGGTGGTCATCGCTGCGCTGGTAGGTGCGGACGGTTTGGGTAAACCTGTTATCCGCGCTCTCAATACAGTGAACATCTCACAAGGCTTTGAGGCAGGACTCGCGATTGTATTAGTCGCTATTATTCTCGACCGTCTCTGCAAAGCGCCGGCTTCACAAGGTAAAGAGGGTTAATCATGAAAGCAGTATCGATTGAAAACCTCGACGTGATTTTTGGTCATGGGCTTGAGCGCAGCATCTCCATGCTGGACGAAGGTAAAACCCGTCAGGAAATTCAGGAAGAGACCGGCAACGTGGTTGGTGTCAGCAACGCCACCATTTCTGTCGAACAAGGCGAAATCTGTGTGTTGATGGGGCTGTCCGGCTCGGGTAAATCCAGTTTGCTGCGTGCTGTGAACGGCTTAAATCCAGTGACCCGCGGCTCTCTGAAAGTACGAGATGGCGAAGAGATGGTGGAGCTTAACGGCATTGATGCAAACAAGCTTCGTGATCTCCGCTCACACCGCGTTTCCATGGTGTTCCAAAAGTTCGCACTGATGCCTTGGCTCAGCGTGGTAGACAACGTTGCTTTTGGCCTGGAAATGCAAGGCATGGGTAAAGCAGAGCGCCGCAAACGCGCCATGGAAAAGCTGGACATGGTCGGCTTGAGTGAGTGGCATGATAAGCTTCCGCACGAGCTGTCGGGTGGCATGCAGCAGCGCGTAGGCTTGGCGCGTGCTTTCTGTATGGACAGCGACATTCTATTGATGGATGAGCCTTTCTCAGCTCTCGACCCCTTGATCCGAAACCAGCTTCAAGATGAGTTATTGGAGCTTCAACGTAAACTCAACAAGACGATTCTGTTTGTGAGTCATGATTTGGATGAAGCCCTGAAAATCGGCAATAACATTGCCATTATGGAATCAGGCAAAATCATCCAACACGGAAAACCGGAAGACATTGTGCTGCGCCCAGAAACCCAGTATGTCGAAGATTTCGTTGCGCATACTAACCCATTGAATGTGCTTCGTGGTCGTTCCCTGATGACGGCTTTAGGCGACCTTGAAAAAGTCGGCGCGGCTTTGGTTCTGAACAAGCATGAAGGCACCAAGCTAATTGTTGATGACAAAGGTGAATTGCAAGGTGCGATGCGTGGGACTGAATCGTTGGGGATTGCCCATTGGCAGGAAAGCTCAGCCATCGCATCTTTGTCAAAAGACACCATCGTTATGGCAAATGCTGATATATCGATGCGCAATGCGTTGGAAATTCGCTATCAAACAGGTTTACCCCTGTTATTAACGGAGAATGACCAAGTTATTGGTGTGTTATCTGATAACGACTTTTATCATGCGCTGCTAGGAAAGCATTTTTCCAATGCGGCATGATTAATAAATCGAATTGTAAAAAACGGTCAGGCAATGTCTGGCCGTTTTTTGTTTTACGCTTGGATAATATAAATTAATTCCTATCTAAGTTTTGTGGTTATTAAAAAGAAGATGTCTTGTAAAATTAAGCTTGGCTAAATAATGGATGTCTTAAAATAATACAAATCCCATACCTGTGTTGTACTCAATTACTAGTACGAAACTATCAATTAATTCTAAAAGCATCTTCATTCGGCACTTTTTTCCCTTTTATGGATTACATTTTTTTTGCCTTGAATTTTTGAGGCAAAATCCAAGTTACATTTTAATAATATTAGGAAATTATGATGAAGATTAGGAAGATAGGGGGTCTGCTCTGTGCAGCGGTACTCTCGGTTTCATCTTTTCAAACTCAGGCAGTGGGCCTCTACGCGGGGCAGGTACTTAACAAATCACATCGTGCTAACACACACAACGTGGTGAAAAACTTCGTGGAAACACGTAAGGGTTTTGGTTATGTGGAGTTTACCGGGGGGAAAGTGATTGGTAATACCGACAATGAGTTCAAAGTGACAGTGGGTCCCCACAACACTACTTTGGGTTCTGTGCTTGGCGGTGTTGACTTGAACTTTAATCCTGAAGAACTGAATTGCGTGCGTGGTTTGCATCTTTCACTCAGCGTGGGCAGTGACGTTCCGTTATCACTGAGCCCAACATGTGATGCGCTGTTGCGTGCTGATATCAATCGCACAATCAGTCACACAGTGGCAGAAGCAGAAGTGCCTATTCCCGAGGTGCCTATCGATCCAGCAGGCGTGTTTCGCCTCGGAGTGAAAGTCGGCGCGGCGTTAAAAGTTGGGGCTGATTTTGCAGCAGGTCTTGAGGTTGGTGGTTTCGATAAGCCTAACAAACCCATCGAAATCAATGGCCAGCGTCGTCCAGACTTTGTGTATGCCAGTGTTCGTCCCTTTATTTCTGGAGATGCGACGGCGAAAGGCTATGCCAGCTTAAATCTCTTATTTAAAACCGTTGAAAAAGGCGTAAAGGGCTCGCTGACTTTAATTAATGCGGGAACGAAGGCTTACGCTGAAGCTGGTATTTCCTACGAACCGGATTGTGAGTGTGATCAAACAAAAGATTACCAGTACTATACCAAGCTGAAATGGGATGCAAGTGCAAAAGGTGGTAACGGTAAAATTGGTTTGTACTGCGACGTTAAACTATTTGGCCTTGCGCGGATATTTTATGCAGAAACTGACTTAATTAGTTGGTCGCCGATTTACGAATTTGAACATACGATTTATGAAAAAACGGCTTACTTCTAATTAATAATATTTATGATCTTTTAATAAATAATATTTATGGGGGCGCATTAGTGCCTCCTATTTCTTCAATGGATAAGTCATGAACAGGAATATTATTCTTATTTCTCTAATTGCCTGCTCTGCGCTGGCAGCATCTTTCGTATGGTTTGATACCGAGCCAGAAGTACAGACAACCAATATTACATTTTCTAACAACACCAATGGTGACACTGTCACACAATCTACTGAAAATATGAAGCTAAACGACAGCGAAGCCGACTCCATCCCGCAAGATGGGGAAGAAATACCTTCTGTCAGGGCATATAAGGCAATAGTGAACTCAAAGCTTTCAACCTCTCAAACGCTATTAGCAGATTTTACCAATGCTTTGAGTTTTGAGCTTGATATGGAGGGTGGGGCCCCAAGCAAAGGCGTTGTATTTGATGTGAAGTTTGAATCAGAGGATCCGAACACCCAAATTCCGCCGTACCTTGGTTTTACTTTCAAGTATGATGATGGCGCTTTCAGCGACGTGTCGATGCTGGGGTTAGAGCCCATGCATCCACTAAATTTGATAACGGCATTACTTCAGCAGTTTTCTTACTACGAAGGCATTCAGAGTCTGCAACTACCGGACGGCACCCACACTTACCTCTACGAGATCCACGGCAATGCGGTCAGCAGACAGAAAGCGGCTGAAATTGGCAGCTCAGCCAGTTATCAAACCCTGGAAGACAGTGACTTTTGGCAACTGAAGACCGATCGTTTTTTCTTTCCTGAACGGCTAAAACTCAGCACGCGAAAAACCATCGTCATGGATGGTTCCGAACTTCAACTGGATCAGCAAATTATCATCAAACCCATCACGTCCAAAGGCAACTTATTCACGTTGGCAAACTATAGTGCTGGAGCAAACAGTCATTACAAAGTCGCCCTCACAGACACTACGCCAGAACTAGAAGTGACCGACGAAAACTTTATGGAAACGCTGGTGGTATTTGATGCTAATCCAACGTTAGATACTGCTCAGGCTCTTGGGATTTATCTGGTTAGCCAAGGTTGGGGTTTTGTCCGTGACCTTCTCGTATCGGACGATATCACTGACAGTATGCGTTCGAGTCTGATCTTCGCACTTGAACGTTCCGGTGAACAAGAAGGCGAATACCTACTGTCTTCCATTATTGAAGACAACTCCTTGGGAGAGACAGATCGTCTTCGGGCAATTATGTCTATCTCCAAAATGGGCGAGGTGAACAGTCAGGTTGCGCTCAGTACCCTTCAGGATATGCTCACTCATTCCAACAGCCTGTTAGCACAGACAGCGATGCTGAATATCGGCATTTTGGGTAAGCAAAATCCACGTATGACCAACGAAGTCACTGGCTTTCTTGCTAACAAGCTTTCGTCGAGTAGGGCGGGTTACAGTGAACTCGTTGCCATCGCGAATCTAGGCAACGCAGAGCTAGATAGCCGCGTGGTGCCATATTTGGAAAGTGAGTATGCAGATGAGAGGCAAGTAGCGGCGAAAATGCTCAGCCGAAACCCGGAAATGCAGTCCCATCTTCTTAATAAAATGTTGAATGATGACCACCCTGGTGTGGTGAAAGCGATCAGTTCAGGCATTGAAACCAATAGTCAGAATCTGCAGCTTTCAGAGAGCTATCAGGCGCAGTTGCGAAACAGGATTGGTGCGTCAGATATTTTAACTCCTACCCGCGATTTACTGTTCGCCTTTCTCGCTAACAATGCTCAGCCATCAGAACTAAACAAATCGATTGCCCGAAAGATTCTGGAAACGCCAGATGTATCTGAGTCTACGCTGGCATTGGCACAAGATCTGATAAACCGTTAAACCTCATTTTATCGACCAAACGCCGGCATTTGGTGTCGGCGTTTTCTATTTTTGCATAACAATTCTTATTGACCTGTCTATAGCTTTATAGTTTAAGGTGGCGACATTGGTGGGCATAGGAGGCAAGCATGTACCGTATTTCCGAGCTGGCGGATTTAGTCGGATTATCCCGCACGGCGCTGCTTTATTACGAAAAGCAGGGACTGATTCAGGGTAAACGTTTGGAAAACAGTTACCGCGTTTACAGTGACAAAGATGTTCAACGCGTTCGTTTGATCCAGAAGCTTCAGGCTGGAGGCTTAACGCTCAAGGAATGTAAAGCTTGTCTGAATGCCAAGGTCGACCGTGAGCTTCTGCAGAGTCGCCTAAAACAGTTGGATGAAGAAATTGCACATAAACAGCAATCACGACAATTGTTAGCAGCACTGCTGGGTGAAGGGGATTTAAAAGCTTGGCATGAGTCTGTCGACAAAATAGCGCCAGACGCGCATCTCGAGTGGTTAATAAAGCAGGGCTTCAGTGAAAAAGAGGCGCTGCACTTGAAATGGTTATCAAAAGACATGAATGAACATGACCGCTACATGGCTGACTTTATGCGTGTTTTCGAAACACTGGATCGCTGGGGGCCAGGTTCGGAAGAGGAAACACTTCGTGCACTCAGCAGTGTGAAGTCCTCGCCAAAGACATTGCTTGAAATTGGCTGTGGCAAAGGCATTGCGACGACTGTGTTGGCAAAACATACCGACGCAGCGATTACCGCGCTGGACAATGAGCCTTCTGCGCTCAGCCGCTTGAATGAGCGTGCAGCAGAGCTTGGCTTTTCAGATCGCATTACGACCGTGAACGCCAGCATGACCGAGTTGCCTTTTGAACCTGAGAGTTTTGACCTGATTTGGGCAGAAGGCTGTGCCTACATTATGGGAGTCGAAAACGCACTGAAAGCATGGCGTCCATCACTTAAGCAAGAGGGGGTGCTGGTGTTAAGTGATTTGGTCTGGCTGACCGACACGCCAAGTGACGAAACCAAAACATTCTGGCTACAGGAATACCCAGATATCGGCACCATTGCCAAGCGTGAAGCCCAAGCAAAATCAGCGGGCTACGAAGTGTTAGGGAGTTTTACCCTTGCACCAGAAGCTTGGGAAAACTACTTCAAACCTTTGGAAGCAAGAGTAAATGAGCTGAAAGCAGACATGCCGGAATCTGCGGCACTGAAAGATATTCAGACTGAACTGGATGTTTATAACCGCTATTTAAACGAATTTAGTTATCAGGTCTTTGTACTGAAGAAGAAAGGCCGCTAAGGAAGATCAAACATGAATTACACCACTTACCAGAAGAACGACGTCGAAGCGATTATCGAATTGTTTCAAACGACCTTTGCCAACTCTGAAGGTGAAGAAGCAGGAAAAGTGCTTGGCGTATTTGCTCGAGCGATGATGGAAACCACGCCTGAGCAAGACTTACAGGTATTCATTGCCAAAGACGAAGAAAAAATTGTTGGTGGGGTGATGTTCTCCACGCTCACTTTGGAAGGCGACAAAACTGCCAAGTTGCTTTCACCAATGGCGGTGAGTACAGAAGTGCAGGGTAAAGGTATTGGTCAGGGGATGATTAACCATGCTTTGGATATTCTTAAATCCCAAGGCGTCGATATCGCCGTGACTTATGGCGATCCTAACTTCTACAGTAAGGTGGGATTTGCACAAATCAGCGAAGACGTTATTAAAGCGCCATTGCCGTTGAGTTTCCCGGAAGGTTGGTTGGGACAGTCGCTAAATGGCGAAGCTTTAGAGGCCATTTCAGGTGAATCAGGCTGTGTACCTGCACTGAACAATCCCGAACTTTGGTAACCGTTAAAAAGCGCCTTTGGGCGCTTTTTAACCTATTGTTTTACAAATAGTATGTGAATTTCTAAGTGTGACCTAAGTCGCATATAAGCCCGCTGTCGCTTTTAGTGATAAATTTGTAACCAATGTGAAATATAGCGTTACTAGGCTTACCAGCAAAAGCAGTAGGTAAGTGAAAGGAAACACTATGAGCGTACGTCAGCGATTGCTGGTGGCATTCACACTTTTTCTCGCGTCAACGATAGGACTTGGCAGTTTGGCGCTGTGGATTTCATCCCGTTCGACCGAAGCGTATTCTGAATACGTGAACGAGCAGCTCCCTGAAGTGTGGGCGCTTTTAGCGCTTGAAAGAGATCATCGGGACCTCTCAACCCTTTCTCAAAAGATTAAAGCTCAGCTCCTGTTCTGGGGCGAAATCACACCGCAGTTTGAGAACTTCCAAGCAAATTACCAAGCGAGCTGGGAGCAGCTCTATCAGCATCCTTCTCTCAGTGAATGGGTTCACGCCAACGCGGAAAACAAAGAGAAAGTTGATGCTTATGTCACTAAGTTATCGCGCGCGATTAAAGACAAAAGCTTCTACGACGCTGGGAGAGTGGTCGACTTTGATTTGTATCCCGCTGTAGACCCAATGTTAGCTGCGATAAGTGAAAAGCTGGCGGAGCGGCGCGAATATGCAAATATTTCTGCAGGTGGATTGATCGCCTTTTTAAAGCAGCAGTCGATGTTCATCATGGCCGCAATTGGTATCGCGATCATTGTCGCCGTGATCTTGATGCTGTGGCTGCATCATACCGTCATCATTCGTATGAATAGGATTTCGACGGCGCTGACCAATATTGATACGGAATCTGATCTCACTGTACGTCTTGAAGACCATTACAAAGATGAAGTGTCAGCGATTGTCCGAGCATCCAATAATTTGCTGGAGAAGTTCAATCATTTCGTCACGCACATACACACCAGAACCGGGGAGTTGGATGAACAATCCGATACGCTCGACGGCCAGAGCCACAGAGTGTCGGACATTAACAAAGACACTCAGTCACAAATCAATGAAGTGGCTCAGTCTTTGACTGTTATGGAAACGGCGACTTCAGACATCGTGTCGGCAGTTAACAACACGCGTGAATGTATCGGCAAAATGGCCAAAGACAATGGTGATCTTCAGGCGCAGATGACCGCGACAGAGAAGTCGATTGCCTACAGTGTTGATTCTGTTGGCAAAGTGGCAATCACGATGGAAACTCTGAGAGCCACCAGTGAAAAAATCTCTGGGGTGACTGATGTGATTGAGTCCATTGCTGAACAAACCAACCTGTTGGCGCTCAATGCGGCTATTGAAGCCGCACGTGCTGGCGAGCAGGGCAGAGGGTTTGCTGTTGTCGCAGACGAAGTTCGTAGTTTGTCGAAACGTACGTCTGAATCGACGGGTGATATTCGGAACTGGATTAACGATCTGATTTCACAGGTTGAAGCTGCAAGCTCACTACTGAGTGAGACGAAGGTGGCGAGTGAAAACAACCAGCAGGCGAGTGTGCAGCTTCAACAATATCTCAGTGAAATGCACCGCACGTTTGAAGGCTTGGAACAACTCAGTGCAGAAGCTGGTGTGGCGCTGACTTCCCAGCATCGTGAGATAGAGCACCTGACAGAGCGAAGAAGGGAGTTGAAGCGCGGAAGCCAGTCATTGACTGATGCCATCAACACCACCAGTCATGTTAGTGGTCAGCTAAGCAGTCAGTCGAGCGAGCTGTCTAAACTTACAATGCAGTTTAAGACCTAAACCAGTCAATAAAGCTGACAAGCCTGCATCAAGCAGGCTTGTTAGTATCAATGAATTTCCCCTGTTGCTATCCAGTCGGTCTAGGGGATTGCTGAACTTCCAGACATGCCTTGGAGATGGCGCTGACCTGACCCTGCAAGCCAGGCTTTTCTGATCGAAATGCACCAGCAAAGGCCGCCGTACCCACTGTGAAGCCTGAGGCACCTGATTGGTATACCGCCTCAATTCGTTCTCGGTTACCGATACTCCCCGCCATGATGACCGGCTTTGATGATGCTTCACATACTCTGCGCATTAACTCGGGTACATCTCCCGAAAAACGGTATGCGAGCAAATCTAATCCGTCGACCCCATCGATAGCTGAAATCTGTTCTGCATGCCTGGCAATGCTATCGACACTGCCACTCAGGATGCTTGGATGTCCCTCTATTTCTCCTGCAAAAGGGTAGTACTTAAGAGGATGGTTTCTCACCAATGGAGCGACCAGTTCCGGCCTGGTTCCACCAAGCAGATAATCGACGTTCAAGGTCATCGCCGCTTTGGCTGAGCGGATTTCACTTTCCTGGTCCAAACTCACCACTTCCAGATAAACAAACGCTCCTGCCTGACGAATGTCCTCAGCCAGCAACTGTAGTTCTTCAAAAGGCAAACCGACATCTTTGAAGCCGATATGTATCGCCCCGCCATCAATTACCTCTTTTACTCTCTCTCGCGCGTCAGGGATGGTTTTGTCGTTCTCTGTCAGCATAAAGATAAAATCAAAGCTCATGATGGCTCTCCTCTGGTTGGTTCAGTGTATCTCTGTTTTTTGATAGTTGATGGGCGCATCGGATAGATGCCAGTAGACTGGAGGGCGAGGCGATGCCTTTACCTGCAATGTCGAAACCTGTTCCGTGATCTGGGCTGGTGCGGATAAAGGGTAATCCAAGCGTGACATTCACGCCTTCATCTAGCCCCATGTACTTCACCGGTATCAGTCCCTGATCGTGATATTGGGCGACGACGATATCGAATCTTCCTTCTCTGGCCTGCATAAACACAGTGTCGCCGGGCCATGGACCAGAGGCATTGATGCCTTTGCGCTTGGCGTATTCGATAGCGGGAGTGATGATATTCTTCTCCTCATCACCGAAAAGTCCGTTTTCTCCCGCGTGTGGGTTTAGACCCGCGACCGCAATGCGAGGAGCCGGAATGCCAAACTGAATACAGGCGTTATGTGCCAGTTCAATCGCACGGCATTGCGCGTTGAAATCAGCCTGCTCTATGGCATTTCGCAAGGAACAATGCACAGTGACGAGCACGGTTTTGATACTGTCGTTTAACAGCATCATAGCCACGTCATCGGCACCGCCGTAATCTGCAAAAATCTCGGTATGTCCGGGATAAGGCACCTTGGCAAGGCTCAACGATTCTTTGTTGATAGGCGCGGTTACCACGCCAGAAACCTCGCCATTTTTTGCTAACTCGATGGCTTTCAAAATGGCTTTAAATGCCACTTCTCCGCTGTCGTGTTGTACCTGGCCTACGCACGGGTGTTTGTCGAGATGACTGCTGAGCAGCAGGTTCACAACGCCTTGTTGATGTCGAGCATCACGAGGGTGAGCGACCACATTTAGCTTCATTTGGGGCTGGTAGATTGCCAATGCAGACTCGATGACGGTGAGGTCTCCTATCACCACGCAACTTGGCAATGGTTCTGAGCTGTTCAGGGCTTTTAGAATGATTTCTGGCCCGATGCCGGAAGGATCGCCCATGGTAATAGCAATCGGTTTTTCATTCGCTAACATGACGTTCTCCTGTGTCGTTGAATCCGAATTGACGGATGGCATTTTTAAGGGAATCAGGCTTGCCAAATCCCCCTGCTTTTATGCCAATAAAAAAAGGTGCTTTTGAATGGGGCAGAACGGCGTGACAAACCGGAAAGCCTTTCTCCAACTGGTGACACAGCGTCATAGTGGTCACGCCAATGCGATCCAAAATAGCGCGGGAAGTCTCACCGCCTGTTGCGATCAATCCGTCATAGCGCGCGTGAGTAATAAGACGAGCCGCTTCGCTTGATAGCTTGTGCAACACGCTTTTTGGGTCTGCATTTTTTGTTGATGGTGCGGCGAGCATAGCGAGCTCATGCGCGTGGGAATTCTGTTCTTCTAAGCCAATGGATGTGCATTCAAGCTGCGCCTTTTGCTGGTGGCTAACTTCGTTTGCACTGCCTATCACCACGAGTAATCTGGAAGCCTTAAAGGGAAACAAACCCTCAGAGGGTTGACTCTCAAGCCTTACGGCCAGCGCTTGAGCCAAGCCTGGCGAGCCGACCCAAAGAATCTTTTCTGGGTTAGGGAAACGGCTAACCAACAAATCTAGTGCTGATTGAGAGTCGGCATCCAGAATGAGCACCTTGTTACTCGTCAATGCCTCATTAACGGCTTCAGAAGAAGCATCACCCGCCAATACCTCGGTATTGCCAATATCTGCGGGAACCAACTCAACAATCGACGATGTGAGCGCAGGGTGAACCGGATCTTTCCCATAACTGGATTCCGAAACAGGAGTGCCATTGACATACTGAATGCCAGCTTTGGTTATGCGCCCAGCGTCCGGAAAGGCGGGGGCGATAACAAGATGCTGTTTTCTACTGGCATCAAAAGCGGCGCGGATCTCCGCTTTGATATGTCCACGCAACGTGGAATCGATAGTTTTGATGATCAGTTCATTTTCTTGCGCATTGTCGGCTGCCTGTTTGGTTATCTCGTAAGCCAACTCTTCGGTCAGACTGCGAGAGTTCGTGTCGATAGAGACAACTTGTGCGCTTGGATTTTGGTGATGATTAAGCACCACTTCGCAATGTTTGCCCTTTTCATAGAAAGGTAAGGCAGCGTCTGCAGCACTTGTTAAATCGTCAGCAATGATGCGTACTTTCATCCTTTGCATACCTCCATTGAAATCATGGGGAAATGCTAAGGCAATGTTGCTCTGACGAATATCGACAATAACTGACAGGTACTGGTGACTTATAATCACCAATATTGCTAGAGTGAAAATGAAATACCGAAGCGTTAAGGAATGACATGAAACGGAGAGACATCCCGTCTTTGGACGACCTACGAGCTTTTGAGGCAGTGGGCAGGCTGGGTTCGGTCAGGGCTGCGGCAGACGATTTGGCCCTCACTCATGGTGCGGTCAGTCGCCGCGTCAGCAAGCTCTCTGAGGACATTCGAGTAAGTTTGTTGGAGCCTGTGGGAAGAGGCGTAAAGCTAACTTCTGAAGGGGAAAAACTGTTTGGATTGATGCAAGGGTTCTTTGAAGACCTTGCCGATACACTAGAAGAAATCCGAACACCAATCCCTTCACCACCTGTGTTGCTATCTTGTGAGCGCTCGGTGGCGATGCATTGGCTTATCCCTCATCTCAGTCAGTTTCAGGATGCGAGGCCAGATATTGAAATCAATCTTTCCGTTGGGGGAGGGCATTTTGACTTTAAGCGGGATGGCATCACGTTAGCGCTTCGACGAATGGATTTCAGTGTTGACCCGCGTTGGAAGGTCGAGCCGTTGTTTGAAGAAGAAATGGGTCCCGTGATGACGGAAAAACAGCGTGAGTTATTTGAACAAGGTGATTACGTTGCCTTGTCCAGTAAAACCCGTCCAGACGCATGGCGAGACTGGTTGGCTCTCTGCCCAGACGCGAAACCTCCTCGCGAATACCGTTTTCTGGATCACCATTTTCTGATGGTTGAATCGGCCGTGAATGGTCTGGGTGTGGCGATATGCCCAAAAGTATTGGCGATCAATGAGCTAAAGAAACAGCGATTAGTTAGCCCTTTGGGTTTTACCAAAGACGGTTCTTACTACGGTTTGTTGTATGAGAGCAACAAGCCATTAAGCAGCGAAGCGGCAGAGGTTAAACGCTGGCTAAAATCTCTTGGAAAGTCTTTAAGCGACGGTTAGTGCATGCTAAACACTGGCACTCGTTAGGACTGTAAACAGGACATATAAACGAGAGCTGGCGTGTATTTTGGTTTTCTATAGTAGGAGGTTGTCGAAAATTTCGTCACTATTGTCTGAGTTGATGCAAACAAGGACGATAACAATGATCAAGAAAATCGCGATAGCAGTAGTCAGCGCAATGATGATGTTGGCAATGCCAGCGAAAGCCAATGTTGATGCATTCGCCACTTGCATGGTGGATTCGTTGAATGGCAAAGAGCGTAAGCAACTGGCGCAATGGGTGTACTTCGCGATAGCGGCGCACCCAGAAATGGCACCTTTCGCGAAAGTGACGGATAAAGACCGATTGGCTTCTGACAAAGTGATGGGGGATTTGGTCAACCGGCTGTTGATTGAAGATTGCTCTGAGGAGTTGGTGGTTGCTTTCAATCAAAACCCATTGGCAGTGAATCAGGCATTCGAGTTTGTTGGTAAAGTCGCCATGCAGGAATTGATGACGAATCCAGAAGTGATGGCAACTATTTCCAATTATGCGGAGCATCTGGATCAAGAGAAATTAAACGGATTGTTGAGCGGGCAATAATCTCATCGAATACGCACCGGAGTTCTCCAAACGGGAAAAGCTGCAGCGACTAATTTTGATTGGTTGCGGCGGCTTTTTGTTGTTTCTAACTGCGCAATTTTGGCTGTTGCCGATGATAGACAACTTCGCCGAACGGCCACATTGCTATTCAGTTTTTGGCATCCAGCTTGTTAACTACTTTTGGTATCTCGTCTTTGTCGGACTTCCTTTATCGATATTCATTCCCGCGATGTTATTAATCCCATCGGGAGTGAAAGGATGGAAGCAGGGCCAGTTCCCGCCAATAGGTACAAAGGTTTTTCGTCGCACACGTATTAAAGTTGGCGTTCAGGGTAAACTGTTCTCTGCGTTTCAAATGCTGCCTGCCATTTTAGTGTTGGCTCTGTCAGTTTGGGGCTACTTTCAGGCTTCAGCACTATACCCAATAGATTTGAGCCAGTTTGACCTGTCTTTATGTGAAAAATGAGCGCCTGCTTCCGCGACGAATAGCTTAACAACGCTAGGATTATCCGTATCTCGGGTTTTGCAGGAAGACATGATGATCCAAGTCCAATGCCACTGCGGCAATGTATCGCTTTCCGCTGAATACCCACCCACAGAAGTGACTCATTGTAATTGCTCGATATGTCGGCGATATGCGGCAGCCTGGTCTTATTACGGGTTGGATGAAGTGAACGTTTCGGTCAGGGGTAGCTCACCCAAAACGTATTGCTGGGGAGACGAAGATATAGAATTCCATTACTGTCCGAATTGCGGATGTGTTACCCACTATGTCACTACGCCCAAATGTGCAGCCAAAATTATTGCCATCAACATGCGAATGGCCGATAAACATACGCTCGAAAACCTTCCCGTTCGATACGTCAATGGTGCCAGTTTCTAGCTCAACCATTCTCTCTTTTTAGTCATTTCATTAAGAAATCTGTGTGTGAATGCATGTTCATATTGAAAATTTTTCAAACTTTTTAATTGTTATAAAACATTGAGATAGCATTCAATTTGGCACAAGGCTTATTCGTCTGCGAAATATTCACGAAAATGCTTGGGTCTGTTTGGGGGAGTTAGACATGCGTCTTAACCTCAAGGTAACCGAACACCCGTGAATGGACAATTTGTCGGTTACCCAACCTACAAATACTGGAGTACAGACAATGAATAAGATTGAAAAGAGCGCCACTTTCGCATCAGTAGCACTGGCAGTAGCAATGAGCGCAAGCGCGTTTGCCGCAGAAGCACCAGCAGGCAGCACCGGCGCTGCAATCGGTGCTGGCGACAAAGTTCACTGCTACGGTATCCACTCTTGTAAAGGCCAGTCAGACTGTAAAACTGCCGAGCACCAGTGCAAAGGTCAAAACGCTTGTGGCGGCCACGGTTTTAAAGCGATGAAAGCGAAAGAATGCCTTGATCAAGGTGGCGTGATCTCTGATCTCTAATTGATTGCCTGGAGTGAATGAAATGACTTCTAGCTTTGGACTGGGTTTACGCACTCAGCATTACAACGAGTTTCTGAATGCACGACAACCTGTCGATTGGCTGGAAGTCATTTCTGACAACTTTATGGTCAATGGTGGTAAGCCATTGGCCATACTGGACCGCATCCGCGCCGACTACCCGATGACCATGCATGGTGTTTCCATGTCGATTGGTTCGGTGAATGGCTTGGATGAAGACTATCTCAAACGCCTCAAGGCGCTAGAGCAACGAATCGAACCCATGTGGGTTTCCGATCACCTCTGCTGGGGCGGCGTCCACGGATGCAAGCTTCACGATTTAATGCCATTGCCATTCACGCAGGAAGCGCTGGATGTGGTGGCGAGAAACATTCACCACGCTCAAGATGTTTTGAAGCGTCCGTTGGTGGTAGAGAATGTATCCAGCTATGTGGAATTTAAAGATTCGGAAATGACTGAATGGGAATTTCTGAGCGAGATTTGCAATGCGACGGGCTGTCAGCTTTTGCTGGATATTAACAACATCTATGTCAGTGCCTTCAACCACGGGTTCTCAGCGTTTGAATTTATTGACGGTGTACCGAAAGAGCACATTTGCCAGTTCCATCTCGCCGGCCACCAAAACAACGGCGACCACCTGATTGATACCCATGATCATCCGGTTTGTGCAGGTGTGTGGGATTTGTATGAATACGCGCTAACCCGCTACGGCAATGTACCGACCATGATCGAACGTGACGACAATGTGCCACCTTTAGCAGAATTGTTGGACGAGTTGGATATTGCCCGAAAAATCGCAGGAGATGTTCTGAAAACGGAGGGTGCAGCATGAGTCTTCAATCCCTTCAGGACAGCTTCCAAACTATCGTGCTTAGCCAGCAATGCACTGAGGCTGACTGGGTAAACGAGAGGGAAGGCAGCCTACCATCAAAAGATCGCTTGGCGATTTACTACAATGCTTACCGAATCCGACTTATCGATGTGTTACGCGACAACTTTGAACATACCGCGGTTTACCTAGGCGATGATTGGTTTAACCAACTGGCTGCGGACTACGTGCAAACCCACCCTTCGACTTACAACAACATTGGCTATTACGGTCACTTGTTTGCCAAGTTTATCGCTAAGCAGCTGCCGGATGATCTGGAGGTGGCAGAATTGGCTGAACTGGATTGGACGCTGAGAAGAGCGTTCGACGGTGAAGACAGTGATGTGCTGACAATGGAAACACTGCAGGTAAAGGCAACCACTGATCCGGAAAATATCCAATTGTTTGCCGTACCGACACTGACCTTAACCACACATACCTGCAATACTCTCGACATCTGGCATGCCATCGACAAAGAAGAAACACCGCCAACCGTTACGCCATTACCTCAATCCGTTGATGTACTGATTTGGCGAAAAGGGCACTCTCCACATTTCCGAAGTGTTTCGCCATTGGAATCTGCTGCGATCTCGATGATTCAAACAGGAATTAACCTCAATAACCTAGGCGCTCAATTGCAAGCGCAATTTCCAGATGTGGATGTGTCGGTTGAGTTTGGTCAAATGCTGCATCGTTGGATTGCGGATGAGGTTCTCATCGCATAGGTTTTTTCTCAATAACTATTGAATTTGCAAACCACATCATGAAGCTTCTACTGTGTATTTTCTAACTGAATTGATTCATGCCAAAACAGTTAAAAGATACCGATACATAGCAGGAGTTTGTGTTGTTACCCCAACCTCAATTAGAAACCAAAAGACTCGTCCTTCGTCCTTTCACCCAGAGCGATAGCGACATTGTCGCTCAATTAGCGGGCGACAAACGCATTGCGGATATGACCGCCAATATTCCCCATCCTTACGAATTGAACATGGCTGAGTCTTGGATAGCCGCTCATCAGGCCAAATGGGAATCAGGCAAGGGGGCTGTTTATGCGGTCACATTGAAAAGCGATCAACAGCTTATCGGTACCGTCAGTTTTCCCAGCATTGAAGAGGGCGTAGGCGTTTTAGGGTACTGGATTGGCGTACCTTACTGGGGAAATGGCTATGCTTTTGAAGCTTCTCGTACGCTGGTAGATTTTGCGAAAGAACACCTCGGCATGAAGTACTTGGAAGTCATGCACCTTGAAGAGAATCAGCAGTCCCAGTCTGTTATTCGCAAACTGGGTGTGGAGTATACCGACACACGAACCAATCGCATGCAGGGCAAAGAACGTCGAGTGAAGTATTACCGTTCTAAACTCTAGCCGCGCTATTAGACATAAATCGGCAACGCCCCACGGTCTTTCACTTTACGAATCGCGAGCTGTGTATGAATGTCTTTTACGTTTTGTAGGCATTGCAGTTTACGGGTGAATTGCTCGTAGCCGGAGAGATCTTTGGCAACCACTTCCAGTAGGTAATCATAAGCACCAGACACCACGTGGCAGCTGACGACTTCCTGCATATCACCAATCGCTTGTTCAAAATCATCAACCGAAGTCACCTGATGGTTGTTCAGGCTGACTTCCACAAACATGGTCATGGCGATGCCGACTTTATCCCGCGTTAACGAAGCGTGATAACCCGCCACAATCTTTTCTTTCTCCAGCCTTTTAATACGTCTTGCGCAAGGGGAGGGGGAAAGACCAACTAAATCTGCAAGTTCTGCTGTTGTCAGTCTCGCGTCCTTTTGCATCAGCTCTAGAAGCTGTTTATCAATACGATCCATGTGTTCGCGCTTTTATTAATCAAGAACGATGTAAATATTAGCGGAAACCATCAATCTTTGTGTAATTGATATAAAAAGTTGCCAACTAACGCTAATCGCTGTGCCAGATAATAGCCATTCAACATCAAGGACAGAGATGAACAGTGATGGCTTCGAACGCAGAAAACGGAACGACACAGAGTAAGACGACAGGTTATTTGTCGATGATGGCAACGCTATTGGTTTGGGCAGGTTTTTTTCTCTCTCTAAAAGGTGGCGCGAACTCCGATTTGCTGCCTGCTGATCTGGCACTCATGCGCTTCCTGGTTCCTGCACTGTTACTGACTCCTTTTGTCTATCAGGCACGAGAGCAAATCGTAGCTATTCCGGCCAAATATATGCTGGGTATGTTTGTCGGAAGCGGGCTACCGTATCTTCTGGTGGCAAGTAACGCGATGCAATATGTCCCAGTCTCTCACGGCAGTGCGCTCGTGCCGGGTACCTTACCTTTGTTTGTCACCGCCATTGCTGTGCTCTTTTATCAGCAACCATTAAGCACACACCGCAAACTTGGACTTGCTGCAATCGCGATAGGCACGGCTCTGTTTCTCATAAGCAACATAAGCAGTTCCGAGGGGGCTTATGATTGGGCGCAGTCCAAAGGACATCTTCTGTTCCTTTTGGGCAGTTTGATGTGGGCCATTTTCACGATCAGTGCGCGGGTGGCGAACCTGAATGCTCTCGCTTGTTCTGGCGTGTTGGCCATCATGTCTTGTTTGGTTTTGTTTGGGGCAGTCAGTCTTGGATGGCTGCCGAGCATACTCCATCAAACCCCAGTATCACATTGGCCATGGCAGCAAGTGTTTACCCATACCTTGTTGCAAGGTGTCGGGGCAGGGATAGTGTCGTCTTGCACTTATCTGTATGCCGTTAAACAACTCGGCGCAGAGCGAAGTGCGGCATTCGGAAGTGCGACACCGGTGATCGCGACTTTGCTGTCTATTCCCATCTTCAACGAAGTGCCGGATGCAATGACTATGTCCGCGCTGGGGTTTGTTTGCGTCGGGAGTTTGGTGGCAAGCAATATTTTTATGAAAAACGATACGTCATTGAACTATCAACCACCTATGTATCAAAAATAATACGTAATAAACAGAAAACTAGATAAGAATAATTAGTCGATTAAAGTGTGCTTGAAGTGATTATTAGAATCCATAAAACCAAATATATAGTGAATTTCATATGATTGATATCTTGGGTAGTCATGCTGCTTTCTAACATAATTATCAAATCAATATATTTAGATTCTTATTGTCTCAAAAGTGAATCGCAGAATATCATTTTGAGTGTGGTTTCATAATTCCCGATGCTGATACGGCGTCTCATATTTAAAGGTATATGGCACTTGTAATATTTTTGAGGGAATTATGGACAATATCTGTAAAGGACTACGAATTGGAACTGCGCTGGTAACACTGGTTTCAGGTGCGGCTTTGGCTGAACCACCAAGTAAAGCGATACTGGAAGGTTTTATCACTCGTGGCGATGTCGATAAATCGATTGGCGAAAGAGAAGGTTATGATAAGCCTGGTAAGGAAGATAAAAACAAGCCTACTGATTGGGCAAAGTATGTAGACGGTGTGGTGATTCAGGCTGAGTGGGCGACTCTCGAACCTGAAGATGGCGTTTATGATTTCCAATTGATTGAAGACGCCTTGAATGACATCAAAGACTATAACGAGGCTAATGGTGTGAATTTGGGCGCTAAGTTAAGAGTGTTTGCTGGCCAGTATAGCCCAGACCATATCTTGGATAACCCGGATATCGGGTCGACTTACGTTGCCTATGCTGAGGTAGGAAAAGGTCGAGATGGTAACTTGCCACACTTCTGGAAAGATGCGTTTCTAGACAAATATAAGGCCTTACATCAAGCACTTGCTGAAGAGTTTGATGCTAAGCCAGAAAGCGATGAAGACCATGTGCGCAATGAAATTCTCAGAGAGGTTTCAATTACCGCCTGCATGATGAAAAGTGCTGACATGCACCGTGCAGAGAATGGCGACAACTATGTGGATCGTAACGATGGCTTAACGAATATCGGTGTACTGATGTCTGCCGGGCTGACGTTCGAAGAAGACTTTAGTTGCCAGAAAAAGCAAATAAACATCGTTGCAAACGCATGGGAAAACACATGGGTATCTGTTGCTCGCGCTCACTTCAATGACTATTCAAACCATGCAGGGATTGCTCCGCCAGAGGGTGAAAAACTGACGGAAGACTGGCCGCTTGCTAAGGATAAAATGAGAAAAATTGTCAATACGTGCCGAAAAAATGATAACTGCATTATTGGCAACAACAGTTTGGAACATAAAGAAACTAAAGATAACAATGCCGCATTCTTTGATGACACCAATGCGATCTATTATGTTGCCCAAAACTATTTAAATGAGGGAAAGAAAAAAGCCCCTGTCTATTTCCAAACTGTCGTGAAAGTTCAGAGTGATGAAAACGACAATGAAACGAAACTGCATCGAGTCATTGAAAGCGCGATGGAAGCATCTGATGTAAGCATGATTGAGCTTCCGACTTTGAAAGCGTTAAAACAATACAAGGACGGATACCTTTCTGGTAATAAAATGCAGACAGTCAGGAGTGAACTGAAAAAATAATTCATTCCAGTTAGTCTCCTCAGCATAGGCGACTTCGGTCACCGAGCTAGTATACCGGCAGTTAACAACCAGGTTATCTGCCGGTATGTTTTTGGTATTGTACAAATTGGCAATCTTTTCCACTGACTTCAAAACCAAGTTTTTCGAACAGGGCAATGGAACGAACGTTGTCATTATTGATATCAGCGATCAACGCCTTAACACCCACTGAGCCAGCAAACTCAAACAGAAGCGGCAATGCTTCAGACATCAAACCCTTGTTCCAGTGAGCAGCGTTTAATAAACAACCGACTTCGCATTCAGAGCGGTCTTCGCTGAAACTATGCAATCCGCAGGTCCCAATGACTTTGTTTGAAGCCTTTTCAACCATCGCCCATTCAAAGGATTCCTCTGTGGCTTCCAATCGAGCCACGCTTTCAAGCATTTGATGAACCATTTTAATTGAGGTGAACACAGGGTCAGACGCAAACTCCATGACTTGCTCGTTACCATAAATCTCAAACAAATCGTCGACATCAGAGTGAACGATAGAGCGCAATACTAGGCGATGGCTGGATAAAACGGGCTTCATCAAATCTCGAAGAGGGCTTGATAGGTGGGTGGATATCAAAAAAAGTCAGACTCAGTCAAAACTGACCGAATCTGACCCTAAGACGATTTGATTCAGAAGTTATAACGCGCAGTCAGCAATACGCCTTGAATCGACAGGTCTACGTCATTGAAATCGCCGGTTTGGTAACGATAGCCGATACCAACATCCAATTGGTCGAACATATAGCCCAGCTCGAAGCCTGCCTGATAAGCCAACTCAGTTTGTGAGCGGGAAACGCCGTAAATGTCGGTTTGAGCTTTAATACCGCCGACACCCAGGATCAAAGCACTGTAGAGATTGTTTCCTGGCTCAACCCATTTTGGTCTCAAGTTGAAATAGTAGGCTTCGCCGTCCATGGAAACATCTTGCGCGAATTCCGCTTTACCGAAGTGTTGGTATTCCACTTCCAGTCCAAGCTCCATGCCCGTTGAAATTTCCAGACCGTATCCAACAAAACCGCTCAGGCCGAATGCGTTGTTTTCGTCCACCTTAAGATCGTTGTATTTAAGCTCCGTATCGTCGTAAACAGAGAGATTGGTGCCTGCATAGAAGTAGTTATCAGCAAAGGAATGGCAGCTAAAAAGGAGTAACGCAGCAAAGAGTCTTTTCATCGGTAAACCACATGTCATTTGGAAGAGTTGGAGAGTCCGGCGTTGTCAGACAGCAAAAGCAAATTGCTGAAAACATCACCCTCTCGAACCTCAATGGGAATCAGTCGATGAATTTAACATTGTGGGCAAAAGTGCATATTAGAAGCAGCTCCCAATTACCAATGTATTGGTATGTTTTTGTTATTCAAATCATAAGATTGGAAGATATGCAGCAGTTTTCCGTAAAGTGAAGAATGTTAGCTGGACGGTCACTAAAAATGGCAAAAAAGGAAGGGAAAGAAGGGGCGAATCGCCCCTTAGATGCTTAGCGCAGCGCCATATTCGCCGCCATTGCTAACAAAAGTAGCGCGAAGACTTTCTTTATCGTGGCAACAGGCAAGGTTTGGGTCGCCTTCGCGCCCAAAGGCGCAGTGAACCAAGACGTGCAGACGATACCCAGCAGGGCAGGTAAATACACAAAGCCAGCGAAACCGTCGCTCAATGCAAAATGGGCACTACCAGATGTGATGTAACCTACCGAACCAAACAAAGCGATAACGATGCCACAAGCAGAAGCACAACCAATCGCTTTCTTCATGTCGATAGAAAAGAAGCTCAACATAGGCACCAGAAGAGCGCCGCCACCGATACCAATCATGGCAGATAGGCCACCGACAATCGTGGTGAAGAAAGTCAGTAGGGGTTTGTTTGGTAGTTTACGCTCGGCGTCATCACCGCTCTTGCCGCTGAAAATCATCTTCAATGCAATGAGTACCACACTCACCGCAAACACCATGCGAACGATTTGCTCAGGTAACAAAGCTGCCAGAAAGCCGCTGATGAGTGCGCCAAGCGCCACGCCAGTCATGATCCAGGGGGCCAAATCCCAAGGGACATTGCCGTTTTTATGATGAGCGATAGCCGAAGAAGTAGAAGTAAAGAGTATCGAGGCTAATGAAGTGGCGATGGCTGCAACCACGACCTGCTGTGCGGGCAAGACTTCAAAGTGAAGCAAAATCACGCTGAGAATCGGCACAATGACCAACCCGCCACCAATACCTAACAATCCCGCCAGAAAACCTACGCCGCTGCCGAGCAGCGCACAATATATAAACAATAAAAGCAAATCACTCATCCATTTCATCTCTGCTTATTTTCAAGAGGCTGAAATCCTACACGAACAAATAAAAATAGATCATGAAGATTTCTCATGATGAAGGTGAAGGAAAAGAGTTTTCATTAAATCCATGAGGCACGTATAAATCTCACTATGCAAGTATCACTGAAAAACAGTGAATACGACTGACTGGGAAAGTGATAAACAAAAATAAAGCCCAGTAACAGTAAGGAATTAAGTCAGTTTTAGATCAGGAACCCGATCACCATGAATAAGAATTTTACGTTCGCGATTAACAGCATTAGTTTTGATGAAAACTATCAGCCAAAAGACAACACCAGAATTACCACTAACTTCGCCAATTTAGCGCGAGGTGATAGCCGTCAGAGTAATCTGCGCAATGCACTGCGAATGATTGATAACAGCTTTAACTCTCTCGCTAATTGGGATAACCCAAAAGGCGATCGTTATTCTTTGGAATTGGAAATTATCTCCGTTGATATGGATATCGAAGGCAGTGGTGAGGCATTCCCGTCTATTGAGATTCTGAAAACCAACATTCTTGACCGCCAAACCAACGAGCGCATTGAAGGTATTGTGGGTAACAACTTCTCTTCTTACGTGCGTGATTATGATTTCAGCGTCCTGCTTCTTGATCACAACAAGGACCAGCCTAAGTTCAGCATTCCAGAGAACTTTGGTGAGCTACATGGCAAGCTGTTCAAACACTTCGTGAACTCAGAGGCTTACAAGCAAAACTTCAAGAAGCCGCCAGTCATTTGTTTGAGCGTGTCAGACAACAAAGTCTACAGCCAGACAGAAAACCAGCACCCAGTGCTGGGCGTGGAATATCAGCCAAATGAGTCTTCACTCACCGAGCAATACTTCAAGAAAATGGGCCTTCAGGTTCGCTACTTTATGCCGCCAAACAGCGTTGCACCATTAGCTTTCTATTTCTTTGGCGATTTGCTGAATGATTACACCAACCTTGAGTTAATCAGTACAATTAGCACCATGGAAACATTCCAGAAAATCTATCGCCCTGAAATTTACAATGCCAATGCAGTGGCGGGAAAACGCTATCAGCCAAACTTGAAAAATGCTGACCACTCTTTAACGCAAATTGTATATGACCGTGAAGAGCGCAGCCGATTAGCGATTGAACAAGGTAAGTTTGCAGAAGAAAACTTCATCAAGCCTTACCAAAATGTTCTAGAGCAATGGTCTGCGAATTACGCCTAATTACGATCAAACAATAACGAATAAAGAGAAAAGACAGTATTTATTATGAAAACACTATTACCGACTTCAACAGCAGGAAGCTTACCGAAACCTTCGTGGCTGGCAGAACCAGAAAAATTATGGTCACCATGGAAATTAGAAGGTGATGCATTAATTGATGGCAAACAAGATGCACTTCGTGTGGCATTGCAGGAACAACAAGTCGCAGGCGTAGATATTGTCAGCGATGGCGAACAAACACGACAACATTTCGTCACGACATTTATTGAGCACTTAAATGGCGTTGATTTTGAAAAGCGCGAAACTGTGACAATCCGAAACCGTTATGAAGCGAGTGTGCCTTCGGTGGTTGGCCCAGTTTCCCGTCCAAAGTCCGTGTTTGTAGAAGATGCCAAGTTCCTACGCAAGCAAACCGACAAGCCAATCAAATGGGCGCTGCCAGGTCCTATGACCATGATCGATACCCTTTACGATGGCTACTACCAAGACCGCGAAAAGCTCGCGTGGGAATTTGCGAAAATCCTGAACCAGGAAGCGAAAGAATTGGAAGCGGCCGGCGTGGATATCATTCAATTCGATGAGCCTGCATTTAATGTCTTCTTTGATGAAGTGAACGAGTGGGGCATTGCCACGCTGGAACGCGCCATCGAAGGGCTAAAATGTGAAACCGCTGTTCACATCTGTTATGGCTACGGAATTAAAGCCAACACCGACTGGAAAAAGACGCTGGGTTCAGAGTGGCGACAGTACGAAGAAGTCTTTCCAAAGCTGCAGCAATCCAACATCGATATTATCTCGCTGGAATGTCATAACTCCCGCGTGCCAATCGAGTTGCTATCACTCATCCGTGGCAAGAAGGTCATGGTAGGTGCCATTGATGTGGCGACAAACACCATCGAAACACCGGAAGAAGTGGCTGACACGCTGCGTGAAGCATTGAAATATGTTGATGCCGATAAACTCTACCCATGCACCAACTGTGGTATGGCACCGCTTTCCCGCGAAGTGGCGACGGCTAAGCTGAACGCACTGAGCGCAGGTGCGGAAATCATCCGAAAAGAACTCTCTGCTTAACCTAAATATTGGTAGAGAAATTTAAGACAGACGCAGCAAGTCAATACATGTTGTGCCCAATTCACAACATCTTATGTGTCTGTCTTTTTCTATTATTTTCACTTCCTTCAATCGCTTAAGTGCTTTCTCTTCCTCTGTAAACACGCTGTGGAAAAATGTGAAAAAGCGCTTTCACATTTTTTTTACACCACGTCTTTTAATCTGCCATTGATGATACGAGGCATTGCCCATTTTTGCTGAAGGTGCTCTCAGATTTTCAAACCTTCAACAACCTCAGAGGCAAGGCTCTCTTGGTAAAAATAACGTTAAGGACAGACAAATGAAAAAACTGATTTTAGGTAGTGCACTTCTGGCTTCTGTGGGCGCATTCAGCGTTTCTAGCTACGCAGCAGATGCCAAAATGATTACTGAAGAGGCGGCAATCAAAGCCGCACTGGCGGAAGTGGGCGTTGAAGTGCTAGGTATTCGTTTTGACGAACCAGATACTCAGTGGGACGTGTTTGTAAGATCTGGCGAGCAAGCTTACGAAGTGGAAGTAGACGCAGTCAGCGGCAAAATCGTAGCGGCTGAAAAAGAAAGCCTGGCAGAAATCCAAGCAGAGCTTTCAGGCGACCTTTCACATGAAGGTGTGGCTGGCGATACAGATAAATAACGTAGATAAATAATGTCATTGGCTGCTTCATGACCTAAGTGAAGTGGCCTTTTGCTCAACATCCAAATTTTTACTCGCTTCCACCGGCACAGACCAGCTCCAAAGACCTACTCGCACTCTCCACCGCCTAATCAAGCAGCACTTCCTTTACAACAGAATACTAACGAAAACAGTGTATTGAAACTGTCCAAAACCCTCTAAAAATTAACATAGATCAAGCCAATTGCAGGTATAGGAAAAAGCAATTGTTACCATTATCAATAAGGGATTATTTTTGATGCATTGCTGAGGTAAGTAGCAGACTACCTTTAAACCAAAAGAGACAATAAACAAAAGGCTGGATTATGGACAATAAACACAATGCATCAGGAAAATGTCCTGTAGTACATGGCGCAATGACAAGTACCGGAACCTCAAACGTGACGTGGTGGCCGAAGGCGCTCAATCTGGACATCCTCCATCAACACGACAACAAATCTAACCCTCTTGGTGAAGACTTTGATTACCGAGAGGCACTCAAAACGCTTGACGTAGAGGCGCTGAAAGCTGACCTGAAAGCGCTGATGACAGAAAGTCAGGAATGGTGGCCTGCCGACTGGGGTCACTACGGCGGTTTAATGATCCGCATGGCGTGGCACTCAGCAGGTTCTTACCGTATTGGTGATGGCCGCGGTGGTGCGAGCACGGGTAACCAGCGCTTTGCTCCCCTGAACTCATGGCCAGACAACGCCAACCTGGATAAAGCACGCCGCTTACTTTGGCCTATCAAACAAAAGTACGGTAACAAAATCAGCTGGGGTGATCTGATGATCCTGGCGGGTAACATGGCGTATGAGTCCATGGGTCTGAAAACCTTTGGCTTTGCGTTTGGCCGTGAAGATATCTGGCACCCAGAAAAAGATATCTACTGGGGATCAGAGCAAGAGTGGCTGGCACCAAGCGGCGGTGAGAATGGTCGCTACGCGGCAGAAGGCGAGCGCGATCTGGAAAACCCACTCGCTGCCGTGATGATGGGGCTTATCTACGTTAACCCAGAAGGGGTAGACGGAAACCCAGATCCACTGAAAACCGCGCAGGATATGCGTGTGACCTTCGCTCGCATGGGTATGGACGACGAAGAAACCGTTGCGCTGACAGCTGGCGGCCACACCGTAGGTAAAGCACACGGTAATGGCGATGCGGCAAATCTGGGCCCAGCGCCAGAAGGCGCAGATATCCATGAGCAAGGCTTTGGTTGGCAGAACCACACGACCCGCAGCGTGGGTCGCGACACCGTCACCAGTGGTATTGAAGGGGCGTGGACGACCAACCCAACGCAATGGGACAACGGCTTCTTCGACATGCTGTTGAAGCATGAGTGGGAACTGACTAAGAGCCCAGCAGGTGCGTGGCAGTGGAAACCTGTCGATATTAAAGAAGAAGACAAGCCGGTAGACGTGGAAGACCCAAGCATTCGTCATAACCCATTGATGACAGATGCTGACATGGCGCTGAAAATCGACCCGGATTACCTCAAGATTTCGGAGAAATTCCATGCTGACCCGGCTTATTTCTCAGAAGTGTTCGCGCGTGCCTGGTTCAAACTGACGCACCGTGATTTGGGGCCTAAATCTCGCTATGTGGGTCCAGATGTACCGGCAGAAGATCTGATTTGGCAAGACCCAATCCCAGCAGGTAAAGCGGACTACGATGTTGCAGCTGTGAAAGTGAAAATCGCAGAAAGCGGCCTGTCTATCAGTGAAATGGTATCTACTGCGTGGGACAGCGCACGCACCTTCCGCGGCTCTGACAAACGTGGTGGTGCAAACGGCGCACGTATACGCCTTGCGCCTCAGAAAGACTGGCAGGGCAACGAGCCTGAGCGTCTGGCAAAAGTGCTGTCTGTGCTTGAGCCAATCGCGGACGAGTTCGGTATCAGCGTCGCAGACGTGATTGTGCTGGCGGGTAACCTGGGTGTGGAGCAAGCCGCGAAAGCTGCTGGTTTCGAACTGGAAGTGCCATTCGCAGCAGGTCGTGGTGATGCAACGGCAGAACAAACTGATGTGGAATCCTTCGCTGTGCTGGAACCGCTGGCAGATGGTTTCCGCAACTGGCAGAAACAGCACTACGCTGTCGCGCCAGAAGAAATGCTGCTGGACCGTGCACAGCTGCTGGGCTTAACCGCACCAGAGATGACTGTGCTGCTGGGTGGTATGCGTGTTCTGGGCACCAACCACGGTGACTCTGCACACGGCGTATTCACAGATCGCGTCGGCACCCTGAGTAACGACTTCTTCGTGACACTGACCGACATGAACTATGCGTGGAAACCAACGGGCCGTAACTCTTACGACATCGTTTCACGTAAGAACGGCGAAGTGAAATACACCGCAAGCCGCGTTGATTTGGTGTTCGGTTCAAACTCCATCCTGCGTGCGTATGCAGAAATCTACGCGCAGGACGACAGCAAAGAGAAATTCGTGAAGGACTTCGTTGCTGTATGGACCAAAGTGATGAACGCAGACCGATTCGACATCGCTTAAACCCAGTTCATGATGCAATAAATGAAAATACCGCTCCTTGTGAGCGGTATTTTTTTATCTGAAATCAGTAAAGACCTCAAACACGCAAACATCAGGCTGAATGGTTTTCCGTGCTATGGGAGACAAGAGCTGAGCTGGTTTCCTTGGCTAGCCCATCACTATCACTATCCATTGGTACTGGTATGCCTTCATATCGAATCAACCCCGCCAGCAAAATCAGTGTGGCTGCCATTAGGTCGTTCATGCGTAATGCATCACCCAGAAAGAACCATGCTAATCCCAATGCAAACACCACTTCACAGCTGCTGACCATGGTGGTTTTCTCCATATCCGCTAGCTGCGCGCCGCGTGAAAACAAGTATTGGGGCAGGGCCGCAGAAAGCACGCCGAGTGCCAAAACAAGCCCCAATTGTTCAAGCGTGGAGGGCAACGAAAACGCCTGTTGGCTAAACAGCGTAATAGGCACAAGGACGACAACATTCCCCAACAAGGCCGCGAACATTCTCGCTGCGGCATCGTGATTTTTCTCTGGCAGAGAAAACATATTGATCACCACAGCAAACGACGCTGGCGCAGCAAGACAAACCAATAAGTCTAACCAGGACGCATCGAAGCCTTGAGCGTCTTGCATGATACCGACCGCGATAGCGATCAGCATCGCCGCGATCATCCGGTTGCGGCTCATGGTTTTATTAAAGCAAAGCCAGCCAAGCAAAATCGCGAACATAGGGTAGGCGTAATACGTCAAAATCACCGTATTGGGTTCGAGCTTGGTCAGGCTTGTCATAAAGGCCAACATGCCGACGGCCGAAAGCCCACCGACCGCCGCGAAACGGAGAAACTCGCCATCAAACACAGGGCGCTTTTTCATCAAAAGCAACATCAAGAGTGTTGGGATAGCAAAGCGGTACAGAGTGATAGCATCCGCCGAGAATCCCTGACTCAATAACAACTGCGCCAGCAAAGGGTTCGAACTGAATCCGAATGCGGCTGCCAGTACCATCCAAATACCCATCATCTGCTTCCCTCCTGCTTTTAAGGAACCATTTTGTTAAGAAGCCATGTTGTTAAAAACTCATGCTTTCTATGAGCGACAGAAGAATGCTAACGGTTTTGATGTAGAATGATTAATGAATAACTCTAACTATACATAAAAGGATTGCATGTATGAGGCTGGAGATCCGCCATTGGCAGTTGCTTGATGCGATTGGAAAATACGGCAGTTTAGGCGCGGCTGCAGACGTACTGGGCGTGACTCAACCCGCCATGAGTCATCGGCTCGCAGAAGCGGAGCGTCGGTTAGGCAGCGCGATCTTCGAGCGGGACGGGCGAAAACTCAAACCGACACCCGCGGGACAAGCGCTGATCCAAACGGCATCATCCATCCTACCGGAGCTATCACGGGCAGAAGACGAATTCGAGCGCACCGCCGCCAATGCCAGTTATCTAGTGCGAATAGGGATTGCAGAATACTCTGCCTATCATTGGGTTCCGGGGTTTCTGAAATCGCTCGCGTTCAGCAGAGAAAAGCTACAAATCGATTTTGTAGCGGCGGCAACCCGAGAAGCCGAAGCGACCTTGATAACCGGAAAAACCGACATCATCATTTCTCCCGCACGCTCAGAAAACCCCGCGCTTGATTGCAAGCCCCTGATGGAAGATGAGCTGGTGTTGGTGACGCATCCTGAGCACCCATTAACGGCCAAACCTTGGATAGAAGCTCACGATCTGGTTGACGTGGATTACCTCACCTACAGCCTGGATGCACTTCCCGGCTTTGAGTATGAGCGCTTTATCCGTCCATCCGGTATTCGTATTCCACACATGCAAGTGGTGGAAATGACCGATGCTATCGTAGAAATGATCGCCGTTGATTTAGGTGTGAGCATTCTTTCCCGCTGGGCGTTGAAACGTTCGATAAGACAAGCGCTGGTGGCAGCAGTGTCAGTCACTAAAAAAGGGTTACCGTTAACCTGGTACATCATCAGCCGGAAATCAGACAGCAAAAACGAAGCGATCAAGACTACAGCGGAATCCTTGCAGCAGTGGTTTTCGTTGAATGAGTCTAGCTAGTTAAGTCGGGTGACAGAGTGAGCAGAGTGTTAGTGCAAAGCGCAGAGAAAAAAATTATGGATATGTTTAGGGGAAAGCAGGCACCTAAACGCTGATGCCTGCTTGCAAGAAATAACAAGATAGGACTACTCGGATTTCTGTTGCTTCGCTAACTGCTTTTCACGGGCTTTCACGGCGTTCTTAATCCCCATTTTCTCGCCCCACTTAAACACGAAGTAGCTAATGATAAGAATCAGCGGCATCAAGATGGCCACAATCCACCAGAACAGTGCACCAAACTCAGCAGTAACTTCAGCCAACGTTAAGCCGAAATAGCGCATGATGCCAGCAGCAACAATGAGCTCAATGCCCCCCCACAAAAGAATCGACAGCAAACGGGTTTGACGCGACATCAAACGTTCTGTTTTCTGGCCGAAATACATGCCTGCTACAACGCAGGGAAGGGCAGTTGAAAGAAAAGAAGAACTCGATTCTGTAGGACCGAAATAAGAATCCAGCGCGTAAAAAATCACCTCGACGAGAATCGTCAAAAGGCTCAGTAAAAGGGCAACATGCCAAATCTTCGGCTCTTTGACATCAGCGAGAGGAACATCGGTTTGCTGTTCAGTGGTCATCACTCATCCTTGTTTAAGTAAAAAATCCGTTTTTTCAGAAACATGGCTATTAAATCATTTTTGATGATTGGCGAGGAAAGCAAATATGGAATGAATGGAGACATTGATTCGCTTTGCGAGAAGTGTCGATATTGTGGAGAGTCTCAAAACCCCAAATGTTCAGTCTTATCTATGCAAAAAGCGTTGGAATACATGGTGTATCAATTGTACGTCAGCGTACTCCGTGAAAACCTAAGAGAGTGTTTCAACGGAAAAAGTAGCAACAAACAGGACGTTTTTATGAAGCTTGCCAAGTACGGCCCTCTTTCCTTGCTAGCCGTGTTCCTGACAGGGTGTGAAGAGATAGACCGCAGTGTGAGCTCCTCTCTTTGCTTTAACGAAGCGCTAGACAAAGAGGGAGCAGAATACACGGTGGACAACATCTACCGATTGAAAGACTCACACAACTATTCCTATGGCGCGGGTGAAAAAGTGGTGACTGGGGGTGAAGTATCCGTCCCCAGAATGACCGGCGTGAAAGCGACCCAATTCTTCACCTACAAACGCAAAAAACACAAAGATGGGCACTTCTATACCCTAAGCCCAGATAAGCCAGAAGAGACGTTTTTCTCCAGTCATGATGTGTTTTACGGAGTGAGTGGAGGAAATGAAGATTGGTATTACTTCCCTTCAGGACTTCAAGGCAAAGATGAGTTATTCAAGGGAGAAAAATACGAATCAGAGAACATCTTCAAGCGCTTTATTGATGGTGTGGAGCAACCAGAAGTAGAGATAGAAACGACGGTGACGTTCTTAGGTGTTGAAGAGCTGGATTTCAATGGCCACATCTTTCCAGCGTGCAAAAGAAAGACAAGGTTTGAAGGCTCTTTTGAAAACGGAAGAGAATTTGATTTGTCCTACTTTTCCTATGTCGGCGTGGGCAATGGAATCCCGATTGAGCTGGACGTGGAAGAGGGTTGGGAGGTGGTATCTTTTGAAATTACGATTAATGGTGACAAGGTTTTTCCGTTGAGTGAGGGGGAAGGGGAGTAGCAGCCATTTGGTATGGCTGCTTGGTTGCTTCTGGTTCTTATGGATGCCTGCTCAAACAACTAAGTAAGCTGGCATAAGGCCCCCTTTATGGACTGAAATGTGTGTCCACTAAATCGGGGGAGGTCCAGAATCACTCTTAAATGCTTTGATACTCATTGAGCCTTCTCCTCCAGCTTAGCCATCTGGCTAAGCTGGAAGGCGACGAAACCAAAAAGGAGAAGACTCAATGAGATTTTATAACCAACAACACGACTATTACTGCGGCATCGATCTGCATGCGCGTATTCTTTACGTCTGTATCATTGATTCTGCGGGAAACACCGTGGTTCACAAGAAAATCGATGCCAATCCCGATGCACTTTTAGCTCTTATCACGCCTTACCAAGACCAGATTGTCGTTGGCGTTGAATGCATGCATTGCTGGTATTGGGTCAGTGACCTTTGCCTCGACTACGCCTTTGATTTTGTGCTCGGTCATGCTCTGTACATGAAAGCCATTCATGGTGGCAAAACAAAAAACGACCGTATTGATTCATTCAAAATCGCTTCACTGCTGCGGGGCGGAAACTTCCCTCTCGCTTATGTCTACCCTAAAGCGATGAGGGCTACCCGTGATTTACTTCGTCGCCGTACTAAAATCATGCGTCACGGTGCCGACTTGAAAGCCCATGTCTCCAACACTTTTAGCCAGTACAATCATCCTGCCCCAAACCTGCAACTTCGCTATCCCTATGCCAGAGAAGAAGTCCGTAACCGCTTCAATGAGCCTGCGGTTAATCGCAACCTCGATATCGATTTGAACGTGATTGCCTTCTACACCAAAGAACTCGCGAGCGTTGAGCACTTTATCGAGCAGAACGCCAAGCATCACAACCCGCAGGATTACCAACTGCTTCAAACTGTTCCTGGCATTGGCCGCATTCTGGCGCTGACCATCTTGTATGAAGTGGGCAATATCCAGCGCTTTCCGACGGTTCAGCAGTTCGCCTCTTATTCGCGATTGATTAAATGCAAAGCCGAGTCGGCAGGAAAACATTGCGGCACCAATGGCAACAAAATCGGTAATGCACACCTCAAATGGGCATTCTCGGAAGCTGCCGTGCTTTACCTTCGTGGCAACGAAAAAGCGAAGAAGTATCTCACTCGATTACAAAAGCGCATGAGCAAGGCTAAAGCCTTGTCCGCACTTGCCCACAAGCTGGGGCGCTGTGTTTACTTTATGTTGAGGAACAAAACCGTGTTTGATGCACAAAAGTTCTTACCCGAATAAGTCGCACGATGGGCTGAGCTGAACGTCTAACTGGTGCTGAGAAAGAGCACGTTGCTGACTGAGTTTAATGGGCATTAAGCCCTGGTGGTCAGGTGTGTCGAATGTAGTCCAAGCCCTTTTGCTTTGATTAGCCACCCCATCGTTGCGCACCCGAACGAACAACAAAGTTGCTTACACCCAACCTGAGCCTGAAGATAACTGGAAAACAAACGTTTAACCTTCTTTTTGAATAGTGCCAGCTTGGGTTAACCGAATAGTGTCTAGTGGCCCTGTCACTCCAATGGCAGGCAGCGGTGAGACCGCAGTAAGAGACCCTCAATATGTGTTTGCCGTAAGCAATGACTTAATGGCGTATATGACAAAACGAAGTAGACAACTTTGTTGTTCGAGAGAATTGGCTGCTGGCGCAGCCAAAAGAATACTATTGCCTATTGACCGGAGAAGGGCTCATATGTGTTAGGCTACAAAAGCGAGCTCAATACTATTTTTGTAGTAGTCATAATGTGCATGATCTTCATCTGAAAACATAATTTTCATTTGTTGGATAGCATTAGTATATAGTGCATGATGAGACAATTTTTGAGAGTACCCATTATCGACAACACACATAGAGATCAACTTAAGTATGATAGATTGTAAAAAATGTCCTCGAATAACTTCAAATAGTTCAAGATCGCTGTTGTTAATAATTTCTTTTACTTGTTCTATCTGCGCATCAGTAAAATTATCGACAAGTTTTTTATAATGAGCACTGACTTTTTTACCATCAACGTTAGTACAGGACTGAGACTTCATATACCTTGTGCAATTATCTCCAAGAACATCAACATATAAATCAAATTTATAGTTAGCAACATCAAGCTCTAGGACAGGTTTAATATGAGACAATACTTCATCTATTAAATCATATATTTCCTGAACATTAACCTCATTACCTTTTATCCAGAGCTTTGTTATTTCAGCAACAGAGCTAGGCTCAAAAAGTGTATTCTCGATGGAGTAACCATAGGTTTTAATCAGCCTTTTATGTTGTGGAAAACTCCCTATAATATCTATATAATCCGAATCTCTAGCCACATAAATATTAAGATCTTCAGAAATTAACCTTGATATATATTTATCCAGTTCATCACAACCGTCTTTTGCTTCAATTTTATAATTCTTTATGCCAAACTTTTTCAGAATTACATCCCAAAATAGTTTATCATCATCACCTTCTACATATATCAAATCTTGGCATCTGTGGAATTTATTTAACACATTGACAGCATCAGACGAATACTCTACAGAACTCATTTGAGTATATCCTCCATATCAACAAGCTTGTCAGAGTATTTACCTGCCACTTCAGGTGAATGTGTAGCAACAATAAGCTGGGAATTTGGATTTAGTAATCTAATAGCGGGAAGTATTTCTCGCTGCCAACTTACGTGCAAAGATAGTTCTGGTTCGTCGGCAATAAAAACGAACGGTTTTTCACGTTGAAGTAACGACTCAGCAAATAATATTATTAACTGCTTCTCACCAGAAGATAGTTTTTCAACTGGAACCTCTCGTTCTTTAAAGACTTTTAAAACACCATTTATAAATTCAAAGTCTTTATCTTCTATAAAACCTTTGAGTGTTTTAAGAAATATCTCTCTTTGTCTAAATATTTCTTTTTCTTGTACTTCAGCCTGCAATGACATCCTAACCACATCATTAGTTTGTCGAATTTTTTCTAGAGGCCCGAAATCGAATGCCACAGGTTCATCTTCTTTTGATCTACCAATAGCATCTTTCATTTTTTCTATACTAGTAGCTACTCTCTCAATATGTTGATTTATATCTTTTCGGACTTTAGCATCCAACACACCTAATTGTCGGTATGCTGTAATTAACTTTCTTTTTTCTTCTTTTCTATTGAACTCTAATTTTATTCCATCCATTTGAGTTGGTTTATCTACATACAATAAAGATGTAAGTACTTCTTTTTGAAGTTTTGATGAAACACCTCTAGCTTGATCAGAAAGCTCTAAGTTATACGATGCAAGTCGAGAAAGTAAGTCTGCTAATATTTGGTCAACAGGTGAAACTAGTTTTCGCTCCATTCTCTCGCGTCGGTCTAACTCATACTCTTTTTTTATTCTATAAACAGAGAGAGTCGTAATACTTACTAATTCTCTCAATAAATCTCTAAGAACTTCAGATTCTTCGATCAGTCTTCTCTTAAAATGAAGCGGAACACTTTCATTAGAGTTTGCTACTCTTAAAACGTACTTTTTATTTGATATAACATATTGAACAGATTGAAATCTATAGTCTTCTTGTTGATCTTTAGATACTTTTATTGTTTTGGTTTTATTCTTAGATGTTAGTTTAATTTCCACAAGGTTAAATTCAAAATCATCTAACCAATCAACATCAACGGTTAAAACTGCATGAAGAATATTCATAAAGGTAGTTTTACCTGTACCATTACGGCCAATGATAACGTTGACATCATTGTCAAAGTCAGCATTTAGAGTGTGCTCCCCCCAAAAGCCCGAAATTTTCACTTTTTTTACTTTGTACAAACCTAGCTCCTTATTAAAAATCAATAGTATATCATTCTGAATGAAGGTAGTAGCCTAACGCCTTGCTAACGGGCGATAACGCGATACCACCCAACTTAAAATTTATGCCCTAAACACTAAAGCTGATTTGTATGTAAGTGGCCAAGCGTTAGGAGTCCCTGTTGAGCAATTTGTTAGGTGTCTTCCTCTTCACCAACTTCTTGCTTGAGTTTCTTAATATTTAAACGTGTTATTTCATCTTGGAGCGGTTGAATTATCGTATGCCAAGTTTTAAAGCCAAATACGATCATCCAAATACCAGCAGCTATGATGAAAGCGATGCATGAGTTAAAAAAGTTCTCATTTTGTTTACCAATTCTGATTTTATTATCAAGAACCTGAAAGCGAGTCTCTTCCTGAACAGTTCGAACTTGATCAGGTATATTTTTTAAAGTCTGATGCTCTACAATAACTTCATACATTAGATTGTTTGTAGACTGATTCACATAGAGAAATGCGCCTAGGCCAAAGATAACCAGCAACAAGCCAAATAGAGCATAGAACTTATAAATATTATCTGTAGGTAAAGGAATTCGACTTTCCATAGTATTTCCTCATCTTTACGGGTACACCTAACAACTTATTAGCGGGCATAAAGCCCGTTTAGTACAAAACCGGGATGCCCGATTAGTCCATGCACACTTGTGCCAGATCACCATAAATCTTTATAAATACAGTAACGTAGGCTTTATAGATTTGACCTAAATGGGAGAAAACGGGCATCCCGTACTAAAAACCAGCTCATTTTTACTAAATACATTGAACTGTGCATTTGCACAGGTTGAATGCGTAAGGAAAATTTGTACTTTGTGGGATGATTCGAGCACTCGGATGGTCGAAACGCTAACTCACTTTCGGGCAAAACCTTGTCATGCTACCGCCCTTCGCTTCTCGGCACGCAACACGCCATCGCTGTCTAAAATTTCCGGCGTGAATTTACCATATGTTATACATCACAAGACTTGATTTTGCTCGCACGGCAGGGCAATTGATGAAACTATAACCAACTGAAAATACGTGTCATTCACGGGGTGAACAACATATACAGAACTCATTGCCCTTAACTATTTTTCGCGAGTTACTGTGGGTAAATTCGTGGTGAGCTGAGGCATTGGTAACTATGAAATCGCACAGTTACATGCTGACCTTGGTTCCCTCGCACAGGTTTGGGTTAGGCTGGCGAAGGGGGCGAGGTTGTATTTATGTAGAGTCTTTGCTGTTACTTCTGAAACGAGGCCTATAAAACCTTTCTCCCCGGTTCCGACAACGCATTGAAAGGCCCCTGTTTTTTTCTTGATAATGAGGGAAATGAAGAGTGTCAGGTGCTGCGCATTACTCAATCATTTTCACACGAACCTTTCCAAGCTCATTAACACTACTGTATTGATATTTTGGATAGTAAACCCAATACAAATATGGATACTTGGAATCTTGAGCAACTTGCAACTTCACCTCTCCTTTAGCGTTGACTATATGTATACTCATCTTCTCCAAGGGGCGAGTTTTATTGGTATGGACGAATCGCTGACTCTTTAGTGCTTTGAGAAATAATTCATTATCAAACTCTTCGTAAGTTTCAGCTATAACACTATCTTCACTAATTAAATCTGATATTTCATTTTTTATCTTTTTTTCCTGAAGATGTTCAAGAACAAAAAAGGATAGGGAGCTGAAAGCAACAATAGAATATAATATAATTAATACACTCTTTCTTTTATTCCACTTATAAAATGGGACTATTAAAACCACTAACAACAGACATAATGCAATTATCCAGAATACTGAAGGTGCCCATACATCATATAATTCAATCATTTCCACCTCAATCTACTGGCGTCAAAAAAGGCAATAAATAAACATCACTAGTACATTAATTTCTTATTTACGTCTGAGTTTATTATAGTAACGCTTCCTCAAATAAAGATATCTATCTGACTTAGAGCTAATGTTTATATAGAACATGCGCATAATACCGGGAGGCTCGATGAATATACATAGGAAATGCGTAAGAAAAATTAGCCTTTCTGAGACGATTCAAGTTCTCAATTATTCTAAACACTAACGGACCTTGGGGTACTAGTTCTCCACGCTACCGCCCTTTGCTTCTCGGCACGCAACACGCCATACAGTGTCTGTAATTTTCGGCGTGAATATACCATTAAGCACTGATATGCATACATGATTTCGCTCGCACGTTAGCTCGTTTGATGAGATCTTCATCAATAAAATTGACTGGTTTTAAATTGAGAGTAAATGGGTGGGCGAAATGCCCCCAAATTTATACTGCAAGATTGCTAATCCCCCCACCATTAAGTCCGACAAGCCACGTCGCTCACCGATAACAGTAAAAATCTGACGCTATTAGCAAAAAAACAATAAGGACAAATGAATTTGTTACCCGCGTTGATTACTGGTGAGATAAAGTCTCATTCTCAAGATGGATTGTTGTTAAGGCAGTTCGTCGAGAAAAATATCCGTCATATAACTGCAGTACCTTTGGCGAATAACGCTGCACAACAGTTTTTAGATTCAATCACCAAAAAGGAAATACGAATGTTGGCAAGGAACGCTGTATTACTTTCGATGCTGGGTACGCTAGCTGCTTGTGGCGGCGGAGGCGGGAGTTCTTCAACGGATGGGGGAACCCCCTCCACGCAAACGACCACTTATACCGTGATTGATGGGTATCTTGGTGACGCTGAGGTTTACGTAGACCGAAATGCCAACCTGATTGCTGAAAGCTTCGAATTACTCGGCACAACGAACACAAACGGCGAGATTGAGGTTGATAAAAGGGATGAAGCCTACGATCTTATCGTTAAAATTATCGCCGGAAAAACCACTGACTCAGACATAGAAGGAACGGTGGCATTTAACAAAGAGTATATCTCTGCACCTGACAGCCCAGTGATTACACCTACCAGTACACTGGCAAAACTGAACAATATGTCATTGGAGGCACTTTCGAGCGCATTGAACATCAGCGCTGATGATATCTCAGGCGATTTTGTGGCGAATCAAAAGCATCATGCTCATGTGCTTAACCGATCTTTGAATCTTCTGCTTAGTGAAACGTTAGGTGCTTCCAATACCAAGCTTACAGAGATTCTGGAAGACTCCAGAAAACTGGCTGACTACATTAATGCGCAAGCGCCAAACGCGGATTTGTCAGATCTCACGCTGGTCATTAATGAAAGTGGGGGGATTGAGCATTCAACACCTGACAAAGTGCATCGCACCCGCTTTGATTTGGCGGGCATGACGCTGCAATGGGAACAGAAAGATTTCAGCAGCGTCGATTACACAGACCCTTCGGAGCAGGGTTTTCACCCTTGCTACTTAGCAGAGTTTGCTGGCAACCTTTTACTGGTATCAAACTGCTCTCGCGATAAGTACATTACCCTCGACACCGAAACGGGCGAAATCGTGAGTGTGTCGCCAACCCTTCAAAACAACGATATCGCGTATATCGATGGTGAGCATGTCGCTTTGGTCGCCTTCGATGGCAACATTACGTATCTCGACAAAACCCTGCAGCCAGCAATACCGTCTGATGAAGTCTTAACCCGGGAAAACGACATCTTGATTGCGGGCATAGGGAGATGGGCTTTGGTCGACAAAACGGATGGCGGTACTTACAGACGGCTCCGGCGTGACGCACCATCGGCTTTTTTGAACAACAATCATTATTACGAAGCTGAGTTGCTAACCTATCGCGCGGTAGGAGAAGTGACCTCGATATATGCAGACGGAAATTACACGGTTCTCCAAGATGTAATGTTAGGCCCTATTCGTGATGCGGTGATTGAAAAACATAACGCCTCTTCACTGGGTTTTATCGCTGATAACGAGAATACCAAAGTGGAATGGTTAGCCCCCAATGTCTATTTATCCCGCGTTGATACTGATGGTGAAGACAATGGTTATGTCAGCAATGACTATCATTATCTGTACTTCAGCGATGGACGCTTGGAATACCTGGGTCAGATGGATCAGGGAACTTGGTGGCGCGGTGCAGATGACTCTTCTATCGTCTATTACGATGTGTCGAAGGTGGATGGTGAAGGCCATATGTTCAAGCAGTTTTCTTTGAAAAATGGTGAGCAGCTAGCCCAATGGGAACGCACTGCCGATGAGCTTTCTGCCAACCTATACGGCCAGCTTCATACCAAAGCTGGCATCTATTCCAACTCTGATAGCTACTCAACGGTTATCAAGTTCAAGTAAGTTTCACGAAACAAAAAAGCGACGGGAGACCGTCGCTTTTTTGATTGATAGGTGGAAGTGGAAAAACTCCTGGCCGATTTTAAAATCGCAGTCTTTCAGCATGTTGGGTAAATTCTTTAACCGAGTTAGCGGTGATTATCCAGCGCGTTGATATTTTTGAAAAAGGAAGGTCTTTTCAGGTGAGAATGTCTTCAAAGATTCGCAACATTGTGTGCGGGTGACATCAAGAAAATGGGGGGGAGTAGCTTAGTGTGTAAAGAGAGGCTGTGTGAAAATCTTGGTGGGATTTCCATCAATTTTAGTGATGTGAGCACTAATATCGACAAGCCTACCTATTAAACCGTGTAAGAGTACTTAGACTGATAATCTGAATATTTAACAGTCAGATGCAGGGATAGAGATGATGGATTTTGTTCAACCGTACAGCGATACCGTTTTGGTATTGGGGCTTACCGGTTTTATCTTTTTCATTCAGTTGATGGTTGCCGATGTGGTGCGGCTTAAAGCGAAATGTGTGCCGGGCTACCCGATAGAGCCAAGCCATTCGAGCATCTTGTTCCGGGCGACCCGCGCTATTGAAAACAGTAACGAAAGCGCAGCAATTCTGATCCTTTTCTCTCTGTTTGCCATTTTCTCTTCTGCCGACCCTGAGTGGGTAAATACCAGTGCATTTATCTATTTCGGCGGACGTGTACTCCACATGCTCTGCTACTACCTAAACTTAAAACTCGGCCGCAGCGTAGCCTTTGTTATCAGCTTGGTAGGCTTGCTGGGCATGTTCATTGCGGGGATTAAAGGTTGGGGCTAATTATTGTTTCACTGGTGGTTGGCGTTATCGTCAGCTACCTGATGTTCAGTGTACCGAAAGACAAACGAAGTCCTTTATGGTTTGGGGCCTCGATTGTGTTGGTGATAGGTATCGCCATCTGTTCTTACCCACTGGCGACACCTCATATTCTGGTTTCTGACTACTTGCCGATTGAGCAGTGCGAAACCACAGACTATGAACTGCGAGATTACCGCACCCCAAAAAACACAGATGTTTTGGATTTGGCGAAAAGCCAGCAAACCTTTTCTATGACCATTGACGGCAACCTGGGTTATTGGGCTGGTGACAGAAATCAGCTGAAAGCCAGAAAAGGGCAGACCGTTTCCATTACACAATGTCCGTATTTCGGTTATCCGCAACTGTCGAACATGGTCGCGCAAATCGCGTTAGCAGATACTGTGATTTATCAATATCGTACTCAATCAGAATTTGAAGAACAGGCCGACACCGACAAGCGGTTTGGCTTTATCGGCTTCCCGTTGTTTTTGCTGCTGTTGATTGTGCTGAATATTTATCTGCGCCGTGATGGTTAAGGACAGTAGGGAGGAATTTTAGTGAAAGCCCGTTGCCCTGAGTGTGAAAGCGATACCGAGACATTACCCCACACAGGCGTTTGTCCGACATGTCATGAATTCTCAAATGATTGGATCATCGATGACTGGGCGCAATTCGTGAAAATGAAGAAATTCTTGATGTGGTGCGACGTAGGAATGTTCGTAATGGCATCCTTGTCTCTGGGGTTTTGCCTTTTCCTGTCCTCGGATGATCTGGTGTTGTGGCTAGTCAGCCTCGCCATTATTCCTGCGTCTCTCAGTTTCCACTCCAACTATCGCGCTGTTAAAAGACCAGATAAATACCAGGGGCATACGAGTAAGGATTTAAGTTCCTGGATCCCACTGATCTGATGAAAACAAAAGCGCTGCCCGTGTAGAAACGAATGAGCAGCGCTTGGGGTTCAGAGTTGTTAGCTCTTGGCGAATAATGCCCGGCGATTAAAGTACGCGAAGACTCTTAATCCAGATGTTGCTGGTTTCACCGGTTTTAAAGTTCAGTCTCGGCGAGAGATAGATGTCTTGAACGTTATTCAGGTTCAGCGCAATTTTCTTGGTGCTTTCTGGCGCCCAGCTAGGTTGTTGGAAGTCATCGGCGTTCAGTTGAACCGTCGTCCATTGTTCAGAAGCCGGGATAACGGTTTGATAGTGCGCGTAGGAACCATCGCCACTTGAACCGAAGTCTGACTGAGAAAACTTCACTGAAACGTCTGACTCAGAGCGGTAAGTGATCTCTACCACTGTCACGCCGGAAAGCGCAGTATCTGTCGCGCAAATTAATTCCACGAACGGCCAGTTTTTCCCTTCTTGTTTGGCCGACAAGGTGAACTCGACTTGAATCTCACCATCTTGAATCAGAGGATCCGCCGCTCGGAAACTGGAGCCAAAGCTGTCTGTCGCCGCTTTCCAACTCGCAACATCAAGCAGGTTCTTGCCCTTAATGCCATCTGCGGTTTGAGCGAGTGGTGCCACTAATACCGCAAAGAGTAACGTCGTGAGAAGGATAGCGCCGTTTAAAAAGCGCTTGTTGTTGATGAGATTCATAATAAAAAACCTATATTGTGTGTGGTTTCACCAATATGGGTTTGGCTTAAAAAATAGTCACTTACTGGTGAGTTGAAGTACGAGTGGGGTCATCTCGCGGCTGGGTTAGAAGAGATATTTGCGACGCGTTACGTCTTACTGACTGTCGACTGATATTGTTTCAACAGCCCTGAAATATCGTCCTTGTATTCATAGAAGGCGTTGTCTAAATCACCGAACCCTTCGCTGATACTTTCTAATTCTTCCTGACGTTCAAAACGGTTGCTAGATGGCATTCCCTTGGGGAACCGCATAGCGGCTTGTTTTAAGAGGTTTGCTGTATGGTGAGCGTTGATACATTCAAGAGCAGCAATGGTTTCTTGGGTGAAATCGCCCGCGGAATTGAAGAAGAATTGGTCGAATCCGCCGTTGTTGACTTCTCTTTCCAACTCATCAATCAGGTCGGCAATTGAGGGTGCTTTCATCAGACTTCCTTCATCTCAAACCACTCCCTGAACCATTTGGCGAACTCGCGCGCGGGTGGTTTTAGTGGCACGTCTTTTCTTGAAACCAAGTAGTAGCTGGAAGCTGAAGGCATGGAGTGTTCGCCGATTCTTATCAACTCTCCGCTGGCAATGGCGGATTCTGCCAATACGCTGCGGGCGAACAATACGCCGTGCCCTTCAATGGCTGTTTTTTGGGCGTATTGGTATTCGTTGAATCTCAGGCTTTTGTAGCCTTCTACGTCGAAGTCTTCGAATTTACTGAGCCATTGTTGCCAGCCGGGTTGGACGTTCACCAACTGTGGGCTGGAATCGATAATCATGGCGGAATGGTCAAGCAGCGTTTTTAAATCGTCGCTTTGGACGCGCTCCAACAATTCAGGGCTGACGCAGGGGAAGATCTCTTCGTCGGCGATTTTTTCGAACACTAAGCCTTCATCATAAGGCTGATAGGTATAGCGAATGGCAAGGTCGAGAGATTGAGCACGGAAGTCGACTTTGCTGTTGTTGGCGTCCAGCGTCAGGCTGAGGTCTGGGCAGGCGGCGTAGAAGTCGGGTAGGGCTTCCATCAACCGCAAATAGGCGAAGGATGAAATAGCACTAATGGTAATTTCACTGCTGGCAGCGGCAGAACGAATTTGGTGAGTGGTGGCGAGCAGTTGGTCGAAAGCGGTGGTGCTGGATGCTGCAAGTTGGCGGCCGATATCTGTCAGTTCCAGTTTGCCTCCGTTGCGATGAAACAATGGCGCACGAAACCAGGATTCCAGCTGTTTGATGCGCTGGCTGACAGCCGAAGAAGTGAGGTTAAGCATCTGTCCTGCGCCAGCGATGGTGCCGCTTTTTATCACGGCATCAAACGACACCATGGCGTTCATCGGTGGAATATCCTGAAACTTGCTCTCGTCCATTTTTCTTCCTCGTCATCCTTTGCGATAGCAGGTGTTTAGCTGCGCTTAATGCCCGTTAACTATGATAAATATCGCGAAAGGCGCTTTGCCGTTAACGTCTTCATGATGCTCGCACACAGGCGAAGCGAGCACAAGGAGACGAAATGATGCAGCCAAATACTATCGGTAAAGTAGAAATGATTCTGGCGATGATGCTTTCGAGCACCATCGGCGTGTTTGTGTATGAATCGGGGCAATCAGCGCTCAATGCGGTGTTTTATCGCTGCCTGTTTGGATTCATGTTTCTCGGCTTTTACGCTTGGGTACGCGGTTATCTGAATGCTTCGAAGGTCACAGCGAAAGAGTGGCTGTTGATGCTGGCAGGTGGCGTCACTCTGGTACTGAATTGGTGTTTTCTGTTCACCTCTTTCAGCTTCGCACCGATTGGGGTGACGACGGTGGCGTATCACACCCAACCCATTTTTGTGTTGTTGATTGCGGCGCTGTTTTTGCGTGAGCGGTTTGAGGCGCACAACTGGTTTTGGGTGCTGGTCGCGTTTTCTGGCGTGTTGATGATTGTGGATCCGTTCTCCAGCGGTTGGAGTGAAAACCTGCTCTGGGGGATTGGCAGCGCCATGGTAGCAGCTGTGTTGTATGCGATAACCACCCTGATCACCCGCCAGTTGAGCCACATCAAACCGCACTTGATTGCGACCGTGCACTTGGCGCTCGGCACATTGATGATGGCGACTTTCGCGCCCGTTCAGGAAGTGCCAGCAGCAGGCGATCATTGGTATTGGTTGGCGGCACTGGGATTCTTGCAGACGGCAGTAATGTACATTTTGCTTTATGGCGCATTCCAGAAGCTGGAAACCCCAATGATTGCAGTGCTGGCCTATGTGTATCCCGTCGCGACCGTGATTGTCGATTATCTGGTTTATGGCAACGCCATCACGCCACTGATGTCGCTCGGCATGGCAGCCATTCTCTTCGCGGGTTTTGCAATGAACCGAAATATTCGACCGTTCCAGTGGTGGCGGAAAGCGCAGACCTGCTGATTGGCTTCGGACGTTGGCTTAATAACCACAAGGGACAATATTATCCCTTGTGGTTAATCAGAGTGATTCGAGCCAGGCGTTTTAGTGGTAATTAGAAAACAAATTCCATCGCGCTTTTCAAATCGCCTTTGCGCTCGTAAACCCGAATTTGGATGCGATCCTGAGTCACGCTCACTTTGGTGAAGTTATCGCCCGAGTAAACATCAGAAACGGCACCTAACGGATAGGCGTTGTCATCAGTGGAAGAAGCAACGGAGCCTTTGAGTTTGAACTTGCTCCGTTTCATGTGCGGATATGGCCAATAGAAGGCCGAAGAAATAATGGAATAGATGTTTAATGGTGGTTCACCGGGCTGGGCGATATTGAGCTCAGCAGACATGGAGCAGTGGACATCACCCGCGAGAAATACGACTTTCTGCACATTGTTGTCGCGGATGCAGTTGATGATTTGGTCGCGTTGCTGTCTGTAGGCGCTCCATTTGTCGTCGTTTTCTTTCTTTAAGTCCGGGAAGAAGGGGACAGAGGTCGCGACGAATTTTACGCGACCAGAGCCATCCGCCAACCAAGCCAACAGTGCGTCCATTTGTGCTTCACTTATCATCTCTTCATCTTCTGGGTCCCGCTCAGTGCGGGTGTCTGTCACGAAGAAATCACAGCAGCCGTCCTGGAAGGCATAGTAATATCGCTCTGTTGAGCCAGACAGTTTTCCATCGTTGTTAATGGAGAGCAGCGGACTGTGGCTCATCTGATAAATCTGATAGGAGTGGATGGCAGCAGGGTATTTGGTCGTCATATCTTTTGAAGTGGCTTTGCTCGGCCAGTTGTCTTCAATTTCATGATCATCCAGCGTCATGTATGTCGGGACGGAGCTCATCAGTTTTCGAATGTGCTCTTGGCTGAAGGCATCTCGATAACGCGCAAGGTACTGGTCGACACATTCATCGGGGCTGATAAAGTTCAGGTCATCGGCGTAGATTTGGTCGCCGACCATCAAAAATCTGTCGACCGATTCCCCATCTTCCATCTGCTTTAAAATCGATCGGAATGTTTTGTCGCCACGATTATCAAACCAACTTCCACCAAAGAGGCGCAATAGGTAACGGCATGAGCCGAAGACAAATTGTTTTGGCGCATGGATATCGTTGCTGGCGGTTTGGAATTCGCCTTGGTCTGCATCTTTCCAATCCCACTTTGTGGATGCTTTGAATTCATCGAGTTCTTTATCAGAGAAGACCCAGCCAACCTGGTAGATGTATTTGGTGTCAGGCTCTAAGTCCTGAAAGACGGCTATCCCAGTCATATCGAAGTTTGGGTTCATTTTGAAGATGGAAGGAGAGCGGAAGCTGCTGCCTGCTTTACGTATTCGCGCTACACCAAAGGCTCGCCTTGGCTGTCCGTTATCAAGTTTCTGGTGGTCTGCACGGCCAAATATACGGGCCGTGTTTTCGTCTACGTGACCGACAATGGGGCCGACCGTGAGTTTATTGATTGACGTCATTGCTTATCTCCAGTGGTTGATATTGTTCTTATTAAGTGGTGATGCCCCTGGCTAATTGGGGGTGTATACGAAGTTTGTGTTGAGCGCCCAAGAAGGCATATACACGACTATAACGTGCCACATAAGGGATAAAGTGGTGACAGATCGACTATGGAAAAACGCAAAGGAAAAGATAAAGCGACTTGCGAGTATGAAACACTTGCCTAGATTTCATGCACTTGAACAGGGAGCGAAATCTGAGGCCTTGAATTATGCGTTGGTGGAACAAATAACGGGGTAATAGCCGCCAGTTCTGCGCGGCGCGTTGATAAGCCGGGGCAAATTCATGGCATACAGAAATACTGAAAAAGCGAAAGATGAAGCGGTTGAATGGGCCTTAACCCATGGTATGGCACTCAAACAAACTGCGGATTCTGCAAGGCATCCTGCATTTACCCTTACGCCGACGGCTATTGATCAATCCCGCTATGAGCATCTGACCTCTTCCGTTCACTTGCTGGGCAAACTGGTGCATGCGGTGTCGGAAGATTCGCATTTTCTTCATCACGCGATTTCGCCTATTACGACGGGCAATATCTTTTTCCGTGCACTGCTGAAAATGCATCAGCAAATTCACCAAGGTGATGAGCCTGCCCGAAGGGTACCGCTGCTCATGATGCGTAGTGATTTTATGGATGACGCAGAACTGGGTCCGAAGCTGGTGGAGTTCAATGGTATTGCAGCGGGTATGGGGCCGTTTGGTCAGCGAATCCATGAATTGCATGATTATCTAACGGTTCAATGGCCCGCGCCTTACGAAGAATGGGCGGCTGAGAAACACGGGGAGTTGGTGGAAAACCGCGCTTTGGAAGGGCTGGCAGACGGCGTCGCGACGGCAACCAAATCAATCAAATCGCACTTTGGCGACGAGGGAAGGCCAACCTTTTTGATGGTGGTGCAAGATCATGAAGACAATGTGTATGACCAACACTTACTGGAACATGCACTGCAAGCCCGCGGAATAAGAACTGTGCGTCGTACCTTCCGTGAACTCTATGATGGTCTGTTTACCGGTAAAGGGCATCGCTTATTGTTAGACGGGATTGGTCCGATTGATTGTGTTTACCTGCGGGCGGGCTATCAGTTCAGTGATTATGTGGCACATGACATCATTGATGTCGCCTGCTGTGAAGCGCTGTCCCAAACCCGCGTGATGATTGAAAAGCACCATGTGGCGGTAAACGCGACGGTTAGCCAGCAATTGGCGACCAGCAAACGTGTTCAAATGCTACTTTCCTCAGCATCTGCAGAATCCTTGATGCAGTTCGGGCTGACGGAAGAAGAAGCACAGACTGTAAAGCATTTCCTCGGTGAGATGGTCGCGGTTGACGAGAGCAGCGCGCAGCTTGTGGCGGAAAGCGATGTGGATGACTGGGTACTGAAAAATCAGGGAGAAGGGGGCGGGCATTGTGTATTCGGTGATGACATTGTCGCCAAGCTAAAAACGCTCGACCCACAGGAATACCAAGCCTGGGCATTGATGCGTCGTCTCCACCCAAAGCCAAGAGTTCAGCCTGCGCATTTGGTGCGCAAAGGCGAAATCTATGTGGTGGATGATTTGATCAGTGAAATCGGCTTGTTTACCGTGCACCTGAATGGAGAGCCTGTTGTTGATAATGGCGGCTATGCCGGATACCTCATCCGCAGCAAATCCTCCAAAGTGACAGAAGGCGGCGTTCACAGTGGCATGGGCGCGCTGGATTCGTTGGTGTTTAGTGCTACCAACCAGTCAGCCTAAATGGTTCTTTATCCCGTGTCTTAAGGCTAGAGGAAATACAAACAGCAAATGTTCAAAGGATGGTTTTGTGCAGAGCATCCTATTGGTTGGCTAGCCTCATCTCGGTATCAAGGTTGTCTGGATGAGACAATGTCTTTTCTGATTCAAATACGAATTGTTGATGCACATTGTTAGAAGCTTTGATCGCGGGAGTTGAGTCCAGCTGAGATTCAATTGGCGTTGTCTTTACATCCAACAGCTCTACCCCCCAAGCTTCTGTCTTGGGAGAACCAGATTGGGCAGCATTCAAATGGTCGCTACTCGGTGAACCCAGCAAGAAAACAGTCAAAAGCAAAACTGCACAGCTCGTGATAACAACTATTTTATCTACTGTTAATCCATTCAATTTATTCACGCCTTTTGATTCCATGGCAAAGAGAGCAAATCGGTTCGAGAGTGACCATTCGTCCCAGTAAGATGGGAGGGCAGTGTATAGAAGAATATGAGGCTTAGATTTTAAAGCACGCCAATTGCGAGCTAGATGGTGTTGCGTTGTTAAGTGAGTGTATGAAGGGGCAGGAAATAGGGAGTCAAATTCGTTTTATGGCCTGAACGCCATGATGAATTCTTTGTTGTTTTGGCTAATGACTTCGACGCACATAAAAAATCCCACGCGATCGCGTGGGATTTTCCTAAATGACCTCAAAGTTAGGTTCACGGATTAACCGAATATAAAGTGATCTTCTGTTAGGTACGCAGCGTCTGTATTACTGAGTGTGATGGTAAATGATCCGTCATTCGAAGCGTTATCTACCGTTGCTTCGATGACAGTGTCGGTGCCTTGCTGAGAGATTTGAAGCTGGCTGTAATCCAGTGTTGCTTCATGAAGCTTGAATGCAATGAAGTCTTCATTCACGTCAAAATCTGTAATGGAGTCGTGCCCGAAGTCGTTCTCGAACTGTGTCGTATGATGGAACATGAAGGTGTCGCTACCTTCACCACCTGTCAGTAAGTCATTGCTCCAGGTTCCTTGCAGCGTATCATTGCCTTTTCCTCCATCTAACACACCACTCCCTTCAATATGGTCATTGAGGTCAGTACCAACAACGTTATTGCCGTTCAGGAAGAATTCAGTATTCGCAGAGGTTAATTCCGAGATATCTGTATTCAGTAGTGTCACAGAATGACCTTCGGCGATATCGATGACAGTGTCAGAACCAGATTGAGCGAATTGCAATGAGGACAGATCAATGTCTTGGGTTCCGAAAACGCGATAAGAAATCACCAAAGCGTCTTCAGTGGCGTTGAAATCTCGGATTGTATGGTCATAGTCGCCGTAACGCCATGTGGTGACAACAAACTCTGTATTACCAACCCCCGTGGTGGAGGCATTCCAAGCTCCGATGTAGAAAGTATCTGCACCTTGACCACCTGTTAAGGTATCACTACCCAAGCCAGCGTAAAGCTGGTCATCACCGTTCCCGCCATTCAATATATCGTTGTTGTAACCACTGGAGTTATCTGGTCCCGCGACAAGAATATCGTTTCCATCCTCTCCTTTTAGGACGTCGCCATGTTCACCGCCGATGAGTATGTCATCACCACTACCACCACTCAGCCTGTCATTACCGTCATAGCCATTGAGTGCGTCATCACCATTCCCTCCGACAAAAACATTATTTTGCTGAGGAAGGCCGCTGTACTGTGGAGCTGATATGTTGAAGGAAATGTCACGTTCGATGGAGAAATCTGACGCATCTACACCCATCAGAACAGTCTCTTTTCCATTTAACGACACAATCGTATTATCACCATCCTGAGTAACATCAATGGCATATGATGAGGCGTCAACATTCAAACCTTCTAGATCGGGGTCGGCATCAAATCGAAGATGATCGATACCGGGTTGAAAGTCGGTGATATACTGCGGCGAATTGTCACCACCCTCAACATTAAACACGAAAGTGTCTTCCCCTAAACCGCCAGTAGAGACGTCGCTTGCAAAACGCGCATCATTACCGTCACCTGCATCTGTGTAACGGAATTCTCTGGGGCCACTAATCCCTGACTGAGTTTCGACGAATTGATTGTCGGTTGAGCGAAATGCTAAGAACCTATCAATGGCATTTTGTGAATAGCTCACCATACCACTGTGATCGATGGCGTCATTAAATGAAAAGTGAGCGGAAGTCAGAGAGGTCGCATCAGTGTTATTTAACGTGATTGTCGAATCTTCAGAAAGCGTGATGACAGTAGTCATACCCACCTGGTCGATCGTCAGTTCGCTAAAATCCGAGGCAATTTGATTATCGATACTGATCACGTCTTTATCGAGTTCGAAATCAACAATTCGATCGTGGCCTGAGCTTATCGAAATATCGCTACCTTTTTCTAAGGTAAAGTACAAATCTCTATTTAATACGTTAGCTCCAAAGAAGAAAGTATCACTTCCAGAACCTCCAAACAGCAGTTGGTCGTTGTGGTTACCAGCCAGTAAGTCATTACCATCACCGCCCCAAAGGCGGGTGCCCTGACCGAGGCTGCCGACAACAAGTAACGCGTCGTCTCCCGTGCCACCTAATGCCTTGTCCTGGTTCCCTAGGCTGATCAGAACGTCGTTATCTGAACCACCGCGGAGCGTGTCGTTTCCATAACCTTCAATCCAATCTCTGCCAGCACCGCCTATCAAAGTGTAGCTAGCGTCGACATTGCCGATTAACATGTCGTTGCCCGCACCGCCGACAGCCTTTTCGCTGTTTGTGATTTGGTCATTTCCTTCGCCGCCATAAGCTTGGTCATTTCCTGACCCACCGCGAATGCTATCGTGGCCTGATCCACCATCAATAAAGTCATCTCCAGCATTACCAGATAGTAAATCAGAGCCACCGAGCCCATATAAGAAATCGTTACCATCGGTGCCTTCGATGGCATCGGCACCTTCAGTACCGGACTGAGAGAGTATGGTATCCGCTGAATAGAGAAATTGTGTTTGCGCTGAAGTCTCATCACTGGTTTTCGATGATTTATCTGTAGAATCCAACATAGTTGAAGACATATTTTCTTCCTGATTATTATTGTCCTGATGTAGAAGGTTTAAATTAACAATCGAGGTGGGAAAGTCTATCTTTTATTTTAAGATCTAGGTTTTAAATTCATTTGTGTTTCATTAATAAAGCATTGAGTTATAAATTATGAATTTGAAAATTTCAAAGGTGATAACTTATTCTAATCGGCGATGATAATTTATTTTAATCAATGGCGGAGATTATAGTTGCTTGTCTATATAAGTGGGTAAATTAAAATGTTTCATGACTCATTGAGGTTGGATTTCTGGTCGCCATAGAGTCTATATAGAGATAACATATTGTAGGGGTAGGCTTTTTCTTCCGCTAGTTCAGTTGATTTTTATGCCTATTATTCCATGCAGTAAAAGTGGGGGTGTCGCTTTGATTGGGTGAATAATTTGGTGGTTTTTTTGAGGTGGAAGTCAAGTGTATAAAAGAATTGTAAGCTTGAATTTAGAAATTGCTTCAAATTCGAGTTGGTTAGGGTTGTGTGGCTAGGTCAATAAAAAGCACTAATAAGAGAGATGAACACGAATTATGGCTTACATATCATTATGAATTCTTGTTCAAGTTCATCAATACGAATAAAGCCGAGCTTTGAGTAGAGTTGCTGTGCTGGATTGGTTTTGATAACACTTAATTGCACAGTCGAGTTGGTTTCTTTAGCAACACCCAATAGGTTTTTAATTACACTCTCTCCAATACCCCTGCCTTGATAGTCAGGGTGAACCTGGATCTGAATCAGCTTCCACATATTGGTCTCTAAACAATACGCGGCTTTTATCAAACCAATCGGCTTGCCTGAATACTCGATGATCTTTGCGCAGTCGAACTGGTAGCGAATTCGTGCTTCGTAATTCTCTCTGGACGTTGGCATTCCAACCTGTTCAAGGTACTTTCGCATCGTCAGGTCTCTGAGTTCGAAAAGAAAGCCCATGTCAGATTGATTGGCTTTGCGGAGGGTAATTTGCATTGCAGTTCCTTTTGGTTCGCTGTTTTACAGCGAGCTTCTCAAGAGATATCTAACCGTTTAACCATTTCTAAATCATTCAGTGTGATATTCCCACTGCGTTCTTTGTTGGATTTCCCCGTCGCTTCAAAACCAAGCTTGTTGTAAAAGTTAATTGCTCTGTGGTTTGTATCCAGTACCCATAGTGAAACAGATACAGCTTGAAGATGCTGAAGCCTTTCCTCGCATTCACTATAGAGAGTTTTCCCTACGCCTCGGCCTGTGGCCTTCGGCGACAAATAGATGCTTGTTAATTCATAACTATTTGGCATCGGGGAACGAATATCCTGTCCAAAACTCGCGAAACCAATCAAGTTGTGGTTTTGCTCGGCGACGAGAACATGTGCGAGATTTTTGCTGATGATTTTACGCCACAAAGCTACACGCTTTTCGAGTGTTTGGGCTTTTATGTAGTCTCCAGGAATGAGTCCTTCATAGGTCTGTATCCATGCGTCAACATGGATTTGGGCAATGTTACTGACATCCTCGAGCGATGCATTCCTTACCAAAACATTCATCAATGATTTTTCTTTTATTGAGCCTTGTTGAGTGGATAGGGGCTGTTGACTTTTGGTGGTTAAATTTTGTTCTAGCCATAAGCGTTTTAGGCGCGGC